>JBBPYI010000068.1:0-5046 GCA_038200075.1 Mycobacteriales bacterium | reverse complement strand
TCGAGCATCTTGGCGCGCTTGACGTCCTTCTGCCCCTCGATCTTGAGCCGGTCCTTCTTGGTCTCCAGGTACGTCGTGTAGTTGCCCTCGTAAGGGTGCGTCGCGCCGCGGTCCAGCTCGAGGATCCACTCGGCGACGTTGTCCAGGAAGTACCGGTCGTGGGTCACGGCCAGGACGGCGCCGGCGTAGCGCGACAGGTGGTTCTCCAGCCACTCGACGCTCTCGGCGTCGAGGTGGTTGGTGGGCTCGTCGAGCAGCAGCAGATCCGGCGCCTCGAGCAGCAGCTTGCACAACGCCACCCGGCGCCGCTCTCCACCGGACAGGTGCACCACCGGCTCGTCCGGCGGCGGACAGCGCAGCGCGTCCATCGCCTGCTCGATCTGGGAGTCGAGCTCCCAGGCGTTGGCGGCCTCGATCACGTCGAGCAGCGGCTCCTGCTCGGCCATGATCGCCTCGAAGTCGGCGTCCGGGGCGCCCATCTTCTCGTTGAGCTCTTCGTAGCGGAGCATCACGTCGCGGATGCCCTTCACGCCGTCCTCGACGTTCTCCCGGACCGTCTTGCTGTCGTCCAGCGGCGGCTCCTGCATGAGCATGCCGACGCTGAAGCCCGGGGTGAGCTTGGCGTCGCCGTTGGAGGGCTGGTCCATCCCGGCCATCATCTTCAGCACGGTCGACTTGCCCGCGCCGTTCGGACCGACCACCCCGATCTTGGCCCCTGGGTAGAACGCGAGCGTCACGTCGTCCAGGATCAACTTCTCGCCGACCGCCTTGCGGACCTTCTGCATCTGGTAGATGAACTGCGCCATGGGCCCGAGCCTACGGGAGCCGCAGGCGGGGGCCGCGGCCCCTGCGACGGGTGTACCGCGTCGCTCCTGCGGCCCCCGGGACCGATGCTCAGACCCCGGCGCCGACCCGGTCCCCGAGCGACAGGGCGTCCTCGTCCTGCTCGTCGTCCTCGTCCGGCTCGTCGTCGTCGACCGGCTCGTCGAGCACCTCGCCGGTGTGGATGTCGACAAGCGGGCCCGGGTCGGTCGTGAGGATCAGCGGCGGGTTCTTCTCCAGCACCGCCGTGCCGCGCGACAGGTCGAAGCCGACCGTGGGGGTGATGACCTCCAGGCCGCTGCGCAGCTCGCCCTGCTCGGTCTTCCAGGTCGACACCTTCAGGCGCCCGCTGACGGTGACCTTGTCGCCCTTGTGCAGGCTGGCCGCGACGTTCTCGGCCAGCGCCTTCCAGCAGGTGACCGTCAGCCACAGGGTCTCGCCGTCGGACCAGATGCCGTTCTTGTCGGGGCTGCGTGGCGTGGCCGCCAGGCGGAAGTCGGTGACGACGGCGCCGCTGGCCAGCACGCGCATGCGGGGCGGGGCACCGACGTGACCGGTGACGGTGATGGTGGGTTCGTGCACGAGGGCCTCCGGGGCTCGGGCCCGGCGGCGAGTCCGCCGGACGCCTTCGACCCTGCGCCCCGCACGACCCTGGCGTACGCCCCGCGGGTGGGTCTGTGGACGGGGCGCACCCTGTGGACAAGGGATACCGTGGCCCGTCCGCCCCCGTAGCTCAGCGGATAGAGCGACCGGTTTCTACCCGGTTGGTCGGGAGTTCGAGTCTCTCCGGGGGCACCACCTACCCCAGCGCCACGGCGACGGTGTGGATCGCGAGCCCGACGAGCGCGCCCACCACCGTGCCGTTGATCCGGATGAACTGCAGGTCGCGGCCCACGGCGGCCTCGATGCGCGAGGAGGCGTCCCGCGGGTCCCACTGGGCCACGGTGCGCTGGATGAGCAGCACGACGCTGTCGCCGTAGTTCTCGACCGCGTAGCGAACACCCTGCTGCAGGGCCCGCTCGATCCGCGCCCTCAGGGAAACGTCGGTCAGGAGCCGGGCTGCGACGTCCTGCACCAGGACGGTGATGCGCTGCTGCAGTCCCCCGTCGACCTCGTCGAGGGAGACCCGGACCGAGCCCAGGACGTCCTGCAGGACCGTGTGCAGCAACGACTGCACGTGCGGGTCCTCGACGAACGCCCGCAGCTGCGCGTCGAGGTCGGCGGCCACCTCGGGCCGGTAGCGCAGGTCGTCGGCGACAGAGGACAGCAGGCCGTCGATCCAGCGGCGTACGCCGTGGTCGGGATCGACCTCCACCTCGCCGAGGGTGTCGATCGCGTCGTCGATCCAGCCGTTGACGCGCTTGTCGGTGGCCACGATCCACCCCAGCAGCTTGCGGTTGGCGAAGCCCTGGACCAGCGGCACCACCTCGGCGCGGTGCTCGAGCAGATAGCTGCGCAGCCGGGTGACGCCGACGTCGACCAGGGGGCGCTGGGTGCGTCCCTCGACGGCTCGCGCCAGGAACTGCCCCAGGACCGGGGTGTAGGACCGGCGGCCGAGGTCGCGTCGGGCCAGCTCCAGCACCCAGTCGGTGACAGCCCGCTCATCCAGACTGCCGAGCAGCGAGGCGATCCCCGTTGACAGCTCGACGCCGACCCGGGCGGCGATGGCCGGCTCGGCAAGCCGCTCGGCGGTCCGGCGCACCAGGTCGGCCTCGGCGACCTGCTCGGCGACCGCGTCGGGGGTGAGGAAGTTGCCGGTGACGAACTCGCCCAGCTTGGTCGCAAGCTGATCCTTCTGGCGCGGGATGAGGGCGGTGTGCGGGATGGGCAGCCCGAGCGGGTGCCGGAACAGCGCGGTGACCGCAAACCAGTCGGCGACCCCGCCGACCATCCCGGCCTCGGCCGCGGCGCGGACGAACCCGACCCAACCGCTGTCGGGCAGGGCGAAGGTGACCAGGAACAGCACCGCGGCGGCGATGAGCAGCCCGGTGGCCGAGCGCTTGGCTCGCAGCAGGCCCTCGACGTCGGGGGCGAGCAGCGCCGGGACGGTCACGGGGCGGTGCGGCGCAGCGCCGCTCCACCCTGCCGGAGCGAGAACGGCTCGAGCACGCTGACCGCCGTCAGATCGAGCAGGACGTGCGCATCCGTGGTCGTGTAGATACTGATGCGGTTGCCGGCGCCGAGCCGCACCAGGGCGAAGTTCGCCAGCGCCGGCGTGCCCCGGCTGAAGTTGATGCTGGACGCCGCCGGGCGGTCCAGGCCGTCCGATCGTGGGTCGCCGGCCGGTGTTGGGTAGGCGCTGAGAAAGCCGTCCCCGGTGGGCGTGACGACGGTGAGGTTGGCGAACACCCCTGCCCCGCCGACGATCAGGCCGGACAGGTCCAGCACGAGCGCCCGTCCGGCCCGCAGCCGGCCGGCGCTGGTGAACTGCCCGGCGACCACGCGCGTACGCCGATCGTCTGGACTGCCGTTCTCGTCGATGGCCGCACCCGGACGGGTGTCGAGCACCCGACGCGGCTCGGCCAGGAACTCCAGGTGGTTGGCGAAGGCCGAGGTGTACACCGCACCTGTCGCGGCGGTCCCGCCGGCAGCCGCGGAGGTGTGCGCGTACCAGAGGAGCTCAGCGCTGCTGGCGAGGTCCCCGGCCTGGGCGGTGGCCGGATCCAGGCCTGCGGCCGACGGCCCGGGGCTCAGCCGCAGCGCCGCTGCCACTCCGCCTCCGGAGGAAGCCGGGTTGTCCAGCGCGAGCGTCGGCCCTGCGCCACCGCCGGTCAGGACCGTCGGGACCGGGCCCGCGTCGTTGGGTCGGCCGAGCAGCAGGGCGTCGCCCTCGGCCGCGGAGGCGGCGGTGGGCAGGGCCACGACACCAGCGGCGCCGGCAACCAAGGCCGCGCCCGTACGCCGCAGCAGTGCCCGCCGGTCGTAGCGCTGGGCAGCGAGCTCCCCGGACAGCGCGGCGACCTGCCGCTCGAGCGCAGCGACCCGCTCGTCGGGGGTGAGGGAGGGCACGAGAGCTCCGGAGGTCGTTCGGGCAGGATCCCCGCACGGTAGATCCCTCGGCCCGCCCGGCGCGGGAGGTCAGGCGACGGGTCGCAGCGCCCAACCGCGGTCGCGCACGTTGCGGAACAGGTCCAGCCCGGTCTTGGCGCGCAGCCGGCACAGCTGGACGTCGACGCGGCGCGACGGCGCCGTGTCGCCCCAGCAGACCCAGTGCAGCTGCGTGCGGCTCCACACCTTGCGCGGACCCGCCAAGAACAACGCGAGCAGCTCGACCTGGCGGGGGGACAGATCGAGCTCCTCGCCGTCGAGGGTGACCGAGTAGCCGGACAGGTTCACGATCAGGCCCCCGGTCGTCAGCGGGGACGTGACCTCGACGCCGGCCGCGGCGGCCCGGGACAGGAAGTCCCCGGGGGCGGACGCCGCGTCCAAGGTGACGCTGCGCAGGGTGGTGCGGGTGTGCTGCGAGGTGGGCAGGGGTGCCGCGTTGACGGTCATGTGGTCCTCCGGGGTGGCCGTGGGCGTACGGCCGACGCTAGGGAGCAGGGGTTTCCGTTAGGGGGCTCGTGCGTTTCCGGCTCGTTCCGATCGCGTGCACGCACGTCGACGCGTCTAGCGCCACCCGCGGCCGCGGATCACGTCGCGGTCACGCCGTCAGCAGCGCCGACGCCGAGCCGTGCCGAACAGCGAGCGGCTGATCTCACGACCGGCAGCGCTCGCTGCGGAGCGTGCCAAGCTGCGAAAGACACTGGAGCCGAGCACCTTCGCGATGGCGCTCTCCTCTGCCGGTGCTTCCCGACGGGGCGCTGACTGCTTCGTAGCGGGGTCAGGCGTGGACGCAGCGGGCGGCTCCGGTGCCACCTTCGCGAGCAGCAGCTCGTACGCCGACTCGCGGTCGAAGGCCGCGCCGTACTCCGCCAGCAGGGGTGAGGACTGCACGAGCTGCGCACGCACGGCCGGGTCGAGCTGCGCCGTCAGCGACTCCGGGGGCCGCAGCCGGGTCCAGGCCACCGGCGTCGGCGCCACGCTCGGACAGGATCGTCACCGCCGCCTCCCCGATGCCCATCGAGGTCAGCAGCCCCTCGAGGTCGTAGGCCTCGCTCTCCGGAAAGGTGCTGACGGTGGCCTTGAGCCCCTTGGCGTCGTCGGGGGTGAACACGCGCGGCGCGTGCTGCACCCGGTTGCCGAGCTGTGCCAGCACCTCCGACGGCACGTCCTTCGGGGTCT
>JBBPYI010000067.1:0-8710 GCA_038200075.1 Mycobacteriales bacterium | reverse complement strand
GGGGGTCACCCGGGAGGGCGCGGCGGCCCTGCTCGGCGTCACCCCCGACACGCTGCTCGACGGGATCGTTGACGCCTTCGCCGCCCACGACGCGGCCGCCGTCTTCGGCCTGCTCGACCAGGTGATGGAGGGCGGCCACGATCCGCGGCGCTTCGCCACCGACGTGCTCGAGCGGCTGCGCGACCTGGTGATCCTGGACGCCGTGCCGGACGCCGGCTCGACGGGGCTGCTGGACTGCCCCGTCGACCAGCTGGAGCGGATGGCCCGGCAGGCCTCGGCGATGGGTACGGCCGGGCTCTCGCGCGCCGCCGACCTGCTGCACGCGGGTCTGGTCGAGATGCGCGGCAAGACCGCCCCCCGTCTGCTGCTGGAGCTGGTCTGCGCCCGCGTGCTGCTGCCCGCGGCCAGCACCGAGGACGGCGCCTTGCTGGCCCGCCTCGAGCGGCTCGAGCGGCGGCTGGACATCGCCGGCGCGGGGCCGGCGCCGAGCGCCCCAAGTGGTCCGCCCCCCGTACCGCCGTCGCGTCCCACGCCGCCGCCGGCTGCGGTGTCGGCGCCGGTCAGCGAGCCGCCGCCCACTGCTCCAGTGCCAGCTGCCGCGCCGCCTGCCCCCGCGCCGCCTGCTCAGGACAGCGGGGCCTGGCCGACAGCGGCGACCCCCGGCGGCCGGTCCGTCGAGCCGGTCCCCACCGCTGCCCAGGCACCGGCGCAGGCGCCCCCTGCGGTCGGGGGGCTGGACGCCGCGGCGTTGCGGGGCGCCTGGGACCAGGTGCTCGCTGCGGTCAAGAGCCGCAAGCGCACCGCCCACGCCCAGCTCGCCGACGCGACGGTCGCTTCCGTGTCAGGAAGCACCCTGGTGCTGGCCTTCCAGCACGCGCCGATCCTGCGGCAGTTCCAGGCCGGGACCGGCCCGGATGTGCTGCGTGAGGCCCTGCAGGAGAGCCTGGGTGCGGCCTTCGAGCTGTCCTGCGTGCTGCACGACGCGCTGCCGGGCCACACGCCGGCCGCTGCGCCCGCACCCGGCGCTCCGCCGTACGCCGACTTCGCACCAGGTGACGAGGCCGTGCCGGACGACCCGGATGCGCCGCCGGACCCGCAGGTCCACCGCGGTGAGGACGCCGCGCTGCGCCTGGTGCAGGACCAGCTCGGTGGCCGGGTGCTGGACGGCGACCGACCCCGTTAGGGTCAGCCCTACCTCGTACGAAGGAGAACCCCCGTGGCCGGACCGCCTGGACAGCCCAACATGCAGCAGCTGATGAAGCAGGCCCAGAAGATGCAGCAGCAGATGGTGGCTGCCCAGGCCGAGCTGGCCGAGAAGGAGGTCACCGGCACCGCCGGTGGCGGACTGGTGACCGCGACGGTCACCGGCTCGGGTGATGTCGTGTCGATCAAGATCAAGCCCGAGGCCGTCGACCCCGACGACGTCGAGAGCCTGGAGGATCTGGTGGTCGCCGCGATCCGCGATGCGGCCGGCAACGCCCAGGAGCTCCAGCAGCAGACGATGGGCCCGCTCGCCGGCGGGCTGGGCGGCCTCGGCCTGCCCGGGATGTAACCCCACACCGTGTACGAAGGCGCGGTCCAGGACCTCATCGACGAGCTCGGGCAGCTGCCCGGCGTCGGTCCCAAGCGCGCGCAGCGCATCGCCTTCCACCTGCTCGCGGCCGACCCGGCCGACGTCCGGCGCCTCGTGCTGGCCCTGACCGAGGTCAAGGACAAGGTCCGGTTCTGCCGGATCTGCGGCAACGTCAGCGAGCAGGACGAGTGCCGGGTGTGCCGTGACCCTCGCCGGGACCTCACCGTCATCTGCGTGGTCGAGGAGCCCAAGGACGTCGTCGCGATCGAGAAGACGCGGGAGTTCCGCGGCCGCTACCACGTGCTCGGAGGCGCGATCAGCCCGATCGAGGGCATCGGGCCGGATGACCTGCGGGTGCGCGAGCTGATGGTCCGGCTGCAGGACGGCGCGATCACCGAGCTGATCCTCGCGACCGACCCCAACCTGGAGGGCGAGGCGACAGCGACCTATCTCGCCCGCATGATCGGGCCCCTGGGCCTGCGCGTCACCCGTTTGGCAAGTGGTCTGCCGGTCGGCGGCGACCTCGAGTACGCCGACGAGGTCACCCTCGGTCGCGCGTTCGAAGGACGGAGACAGGTCGATGTCTGAGCAGATATCTGAGCAGGTGACAGCGGAGCCCCGGGAGGACCTCGAGCTCGCCACCGACGTCGCGCGTGACGCCAGGTCGTTCCTGCAGACGCTGGAGCTGGTCGCGTCAGGGGCCGCGGACAGCCAAGCGGTCGCGCTGCTGCTGCTCGACGTGGCCCAGATGTGCGTGGCTGGAGCCCATCTGGGCGCGCGCACCGACGTCATCCTGGACAGCAACGTCGAGCCGGGCGTCGACGCGGCGCCGGACCTGGACGCCGTACGCCACGGCCTCGCGACGCAGCTGGACCCCGTCGACGGCTACGTGGAGGTCTTCGACCCCTACACCGACGACCCGCCCGTGCCCTACCGGCTGTCCGACGACCTGGCCGACATGGGGCAGGACCTGATGCGCGGGCTGCAGCACTACGACGGCGGCCGGGCCCGCGAGGCGCTGTGGTGGTGGCAGTTCACCTACCTCAACAGCTGGGGCGGGTCGGCCGGCGCCGCCCTACGGGCGCTGCAGAGCATCGTGGCGCACGTCCGCCTGGACGCTGCGTCGGAGGACCTCCCGGAGCTCTGAGCTCAGGCGACGCGCTGGCCTTGGGGCAGGGTGCGGGACGGCGTGCGCAGCCGGCGTACGGTCAGCAGGAGCGCCCCGGCGGCCAGGACGACGTTGACGGCGAGCCCGGTGGGCCAGACCGGTCCGGGGCGGCCCTGACCGTCGTCGAGCTGCAAGCTCACGATGCCGGACTCCGACGGCGGCCGGCGCAGGTTGCGCACGGTGCTGCCGATCTGCCCGAGCGGATCGAGGTCGCGGGCGCGTACGCCGTCGAACTCGCCGTTGTTGCTCTCCCGCTGCGGTGGCAGCTGCGGGGCGGCGTCGGCCAGGACGACGAAGGGGTTGGGTGCGAGCACCCACCAGGTGCGGTCGGTGCGGGTGCGGGTGCTCTCGTAGGTCTGTCCCGGGACGGGCCGGCAGTCGGGCTCGACGAAGCTGCCGTTCGGTCCCGGTCCACCGCCGGTGCAGGTGATCTGCGGCTGCTGGACGGTCTCGGCCGTCACGGCGGTGACCAGACCGAAGACGATCAGCGTGCCGATCGTCAGCCCGAAGACCGACAGGTAGGCCAGCACGCCGGAGGTCGTGGTGCGCGAGAGCACCGAGGACAACCACAGAGAGACGGCGCAGACCGTGCCGAGCAGCACCGCGAGCACCAGCGTGACGACGACGACCCGGCCGAACGGGACCCCGCCCTGCGTCATGGCGTACGCCACCAGCGGGAAGGTCAGGGCCAGGAAGACCAGCGCTGTTCCCCACGCGGCGACGAACTTGCCGAGCGTGATCTCGGCGGCTGACAGGCGGGTCACCTGCAGGGTGGCCAGTGTGCCGCGCTCGCGGTCGCCGTTGACCGACTGCGCGGCCAACGCCGGGACGACCAGCAGGGCCAGGCCCAGGACGAACAGCATCAGTCCGCCGTACAGCACCGTGCCCTTGAACGGCAGCTGGTCGTTCGCCAGGCTGGCGAGGGCCCCGCGCAGCAGCAGCGTGAAGCCGAGCAGGATGAGAAAGAAGATCGCCAGGAGCAGCTTCCAGCGGCCGGCGCGGATGCGCAGCCGGAACTCCTGGCGGGCCACCGTCGCGATCCCCGATCCGGTCATCGGTCCTGCTCCGTCAGCTCGAGGTAGGCCGCTTCAAGGGCGCCGCCGAGCGGTTGCATCGCGACCACGGGAACGCCGTCGCGGACGAGTCCGGCGAGCAGCGCAGCGGCGGCCTCGTCGCCGGTGAGGCGGACGTCGATGCCCGCCGGGGTCGGAGCGTCGTGGTCGTAGGCGTGGCGGGTCAGCGCCGCCAGGAGCGCGTCGTTGTCCAGCGAACGGATGCGCCAGGGTCGCAGGGCCGTGCCGGCGGGCAGCGCGTCGAGCCGGTGCTCACCGACGGTTGCGCCACCGTCGACGAAGACGACCCGGTCGGCGAGCTCCTCCAGATCGCCCAGCAGGTGGCTGCTGATGACCACCGCGGTGCCGGCCCCGGCCAGCTCGCGCAGCAGCTCGCGCAGCTCCACCCGGCTGCGCGGGTCCAGCCCGCTGGCCGGCTCGTCCAGCAGCAGCACCTCCGGCTCGTGGACCAGCGCCCGCGCCAGTCCGAGCCGCTGCTTCTGGCCGCGCGACATCGTGTGCACCGGCCGGTCGGTGTAGTCCGCGAGTCGGGTCTGCGCGAGCAGCTCCACCGACCGGGCCCTGGCGCGGGTGCGGCCCAGGCGATAGGCCTCGCCGAACAGCTCGAGGTACTCCCGGGCCGTGAGGTTGTCGTAGAGCCCGAAGACGTCCGGCGACCAGCCCATCCGGGCGCGCACCTGGTCGGACTCGGTGACCGGGTCGAAACCCGCGATGCGCACGTCACCGGCGTCGGGCACCAGCAGCGTCGCGAGCACCAGCAGCAGCGTGGTCTTGCCCGCGCCGTTGGGGCCGACCAGGGCGGTGACCTCGCCCGGCGGCGCTGTCAGGTCGATGCCGCGGACGGCCTCGACAGGGCCGAAGCTGCGGCGTACGCCACTGGCGACGACGCCGGTTCCTGACCGCAGGATCCGCTCGGACGGGGCCGTGGTCTGCGCCATGTCCGCAACCTAGAGCAACGGACGCGAGATCAGGCGCGGGCGAGGGCCTTGTCCCGGTACATCCCGGCATCGGACAGGCTCAGCAGCGCGGCCGGGTCCGCGGCGTCATCAGAGGTCGCGATTCCGGTGGAGCAGCGCACCGGCAGGGCGCCATCGGTGGTGGACAGTACGAAGCAGCCCGCGTCGCGGATGCGCTGCTCGACCCGGGGCAGGGCCGCGCGGGGCACGCAGGCGCCGACGACGAACTCGTCACCACCGAGCCGGGCGACCAGGTCGCCGGGGCGGGCCGAGCCGAGCAGTCGGGTGCCGAGCGTCGCCAGCAGGGCCGTGACCTCGAGGCTGCGCGGCTCGGCGGGGACGTCGGTGACGTCCCTGACGACCAGCGGGCCGTCCGCGGACACCCTGGAGCACCAGGGCGGGTGATGCTCGGCTCGGGCGACGCGCCCGGCGAGCGAGGGCCCGGCAGGTGTCGGCGCGGCTAGACTCGCCTGCCATGGGCCTCGTCGTGCAGAAGTACGGCGGCTCGTCGGTCAGTGACGCCGAGCGCATCAAGCGGGTGGCGGAGCGCATCGTCGCGACCCGCAAGGCCGGCCACGACGTGTGCGTGGTCGTCAGTGCGATGGGCGACACGACCGATGAGCTGCTGGAGCTGGCGCAGCAGGTGTCGCCGCTGCCACCCGGTCGCGAGCTGGACATGCTGCTGACCGCGGGCGAGCGGATCTCGATGGCCCTGCTGGCCATGGCGATCCAGTCGCTCGGGTTGTCGGCGCGGTCGTTCACCGGCAGCCAGGCCGGCGTCATCACCGACTCCACGCACGGCAAGGCGCGGATCATCGACGTGACGCCCGGTCGCATCTCCGAGGCGCTGGCCGCCGGCCACATCGCGATCGTCGCCGGCTTCCAGGGCGTCAGCCAGGACAGCAAGGACATCACCACGCTGGGTCGCGGCGGCTCGGACACGACCGCCGTGGCCCTGGCTGCCGCGCTGGGCGCAGAGGTCTGCGAGATCTACACCGACGTCGACGGCGTCTACAGCGCGGACCCGCGGATCGTGCCGCACGCCCAGCAGCTGCAGACCGTCTCCTACGAGGAGATGCTCGAGCTCGCGGCCTGCGGCGCCAAGATCCTGCACCTGCGGTGCGTGGAGTACGCCCGCCGCTACGGCGTGAAGCTCGTGGTCCGCTCGTCGTTCAGCAGCAAGCCCGGCACCACCATCTCGGGAGGTACCACCGTGGAAGCGGCCATCATCAGCGGCGTCGCGCACGACCTGTCGGAGGCGCGGGTGACCGTCGTCGGCGTGCCCGACAAGCCCGGTGAGGCGGCCGCGATCTTCCGGGCCGTCGCCGACGCCGAGGTCAACATCGACATGATCGTGCAGAACGTCTCCGGTGCGACCGACCGCACCGACATCTCCTTCACGCTGCCCAAGAGCGACCTGACCACGGCCATGGCGGCGCTCACCAAGCTGCAGGCCGGGGTCGGCTTCACCTCGCTGCTGTCCGACGAGCACATCGGCAAGGTCTCGCTGGTCGGCGCCGGGATGAAGAGCCACCCGGGCGTCACCGCGACGTTCTTCGAGGCGCTCGCCGGCACCGGCATCAACGCCGAGGCGATCAGCACGTCCGAGATCCGCATCTCGGTGGTCTGCCGCGACACCGACGTGCCGAACGCCGTACGCGCCGTGCACGACGCCTTCGAGCTCGGCAGCCCCGATGGTGAGGGCGCCACCGTCTATGGCGGGACCGGACGATGAGCGCGCCGATGAACGCACCCGTGATCGGCGTCGTCGGCGCCACCGGCCAGGTCGGCGCCGTCATGCTGCGGCTGCTCGTGGAGCGCGGCCTGCCGCTCGACGGGCTGCGGCTGTTCGCCTCGCCCCGCTCGGCCGGCTCCACCCTGACCGTTGGCGATCGCGAGATCGTGGTCGAGGACGCCACGACCGCCGACCCGTCCGGGATCACGATCGCGCTGTTCTCCGCCGGTGGTGGCACGTCCAAGGAGCTCGCGCCGCGCTTCGCCGCAGCAGGCGCCACCGTCATCGACAACTCCAGCGCCTGGCGCATGGACCCGGACGTGCCGTTGGTCGTCAGCGAGGTCAATCCTGCTTCGCTGCAGACGATCCCGAAAGGCATCGTCGCGAACCCCAACTGCACGACGATGGTCGCCATGCCGGTGCTTAAGGCGCTGCACGACGCCGCCGGGCTGACGCGTCTGGTCGCGACGACCTTCCAGGCGGTCTCCGGCAGCGGCCTGGCCGGGGTCGAGGAGCTCGACTCGCAGGTCCGCAAGGTGGCCGACCGGGCCACCGCCCTGGTGCACGACGGCAGCGCTGTCGACTTCCCGGCACCGGTGAAGTACGTCGCGCCGATCGCGTTCAACGTCCTGCCCCTGGCGGGCTCGATCGTCGATGACGGCGCCTTCGAGACCGACGAGGAGATCAAGCTCCGCAACGAGAGCCGCAAGATCCTTGACCTGCCGCAGCTGGAGGTGTCCGGCACCTGCGTGCGCGTCCCGGTCTTCACCGGCCACTCGCTGTCGCTCAACGTCGGCTTCGACCGGCCCATCACCGTCGCCGAGGCCAGTGAGCTGCTGGGCGCCGCGCCCGGCGTACGCCTGGTCGACGTCCCGACCCCGCTGACCGCAGCCGGTGGCGACGTCTCGCTTGTCGGCCGGCTGCGGCAGGACGGTGAGCGCGGCCTCGCGCTGTTCGTGAGCGGCGACAACCTGCGCAAGGGCGCGGCACTGAACGCCGTGCAGCTGGCCGAGCTGCTGCTGGCCGGGCGCCCGGCGTGAGCGAGCCGACCCAGGCCATCCCGACCGGCGGAGAGCCGGTCGTCATTGCCGACCGCTATCGCCTGACCGCGCTGCTCGGTCGTGGCGGGACCGCCGAGGTCTGGCGGGCCGACGACGGGGCGCTCGGACGCAGCGTGGCGCTCAAGCTGGTGACGGTGCCGACGGACGAGAGCGCCGCCCGGGCCGGTGAGGAGGCCCGGCTGCTGGCCAAGCTGTCACACCCCGGTCTGGTCCCGGTCTACGACGCCGGCACCGACGAGCGCGATCGGCCGTGGGTCGTGATGGAGCTGGTCGAGGGCGAGACGCTTGCGGACACGATCAAGCGTGGCCCGGTGCCCTCACAGCGCTCCGCCGGGATCGGACGGTCGATCGCCGAGGCGCTGGCCTACGTCCACGCGCAGGGACTGGTGCACCGCGACGTCAAGCCGGGCAACGTGCTGATGGGCGAGGACGGCCGCGTACGCCTCACCGACTTCGGCATCGCTCGCCTGGTCGACGCCGCGCGGGTCACCTCGACCGGGATGATGGTCGGGACCGCGTCCTATCTCGCGCCCGAGCAGGTGGCCGGTGAGCCGGTCGGTCCGCCCGCCGACGTCTACGCCCTCGGGCTGGTGCTGCTGGAGTGCCTGACCGGCGAGCGGGAGTACGTCGGGTCCACCGTCGAGGTGGCGCTGGCCCGACTGCAGCGCCAGCCGTCGGTGCCGGCGACCCTGCCCAACGGCTGGCCCGGGCTCCTGCGCGCCATGACCGCCCGCGAGCCCGCCGCACGGCCCGCGCCCGGCGAGGCCGCCGAGGAGCTGGGCCGGCTCGCCGCCGGTGGTCAGGCCACGACCGTGCTGGCGACGCCGCCCCGCGCGGTGGAGCGCACCACCGTGATCCCGCGCACCACCGTGGTCGAGCGACCGGTCCAGCGCGAGTCGGTGCGGGACGTGCGGCCCGTCGCGGTGCCGGCCTCTCGGCCGGTCTGGCCGTACGCCCTGGCTCTGCTCGCCATCCTGGTGGTCGGGATCGGCGCCGCGCTCTACGCCCAGAGCCAAGGCGGGCAGAGCGGGCCGCTGCCGGCGATCAGCCCCGATCTGCCGCCGGACCTGCGCGAACCGCTGGTGCGGCTGCGCGACGCGGTCGGCTCATGAGGCGCCTGGCGCTGGCGGTGACGACCGCCCTC
>JBBPYI010000066.1:0-6054 GCA_038200075.1 Mycobacteriales bacterium | reverse complement strand
TCGCCACCGGAGCCAAGGACCTGCTGGCCGGGCTCGACGTCACCGTGCTGGACGAGAAAGCCCTCGCAGCAGGCGGTTTCGGCGGCATCATCGGCGTGGGACAGGGCTCGTCCCGTCCGCCTCGGCTGGTGCAGGCGACCTATGACGGCGGGGGCAGCCGGCACATCGTGCTGGTCGGCAAGGGCATCACCTTCGACACCGGCGGCCTGTCGCTCAAGCCCAACCCGGGCATGTGGGAGATGAAGAGCGACATGGGCGGGGCGGCCGCGGTGCTCGCGACCCTGCGCGCCGTCGCGGACCTCAAGCTGGCGATCAAGGTCACCGTGCTGGCGGCGGTGGCGGAGAACATGCCGAGCGGCACCGCCCAGCGCCCCGGCGACGTGCTCCGGCAGTACGGCGGGCGCACCGTCGAGGTCCTCAACACCGACGCCGAGGGCCGGCTGGTGCTCGCCGACGCCATCGCCTACGCCGATCTGGAGCTCGACGCCGACGTCATCGTCGACGTCGCCACCCTGACCGGCGCGATGCCGGTCGCGCTCGGCAAGCGCATCGCCGGGATGTTCAGCTCCGACGAGACGCTGACCGCCCAGCTGGAGAGCGCCTCGGACGCCAGCGGCGAGCGGCTGTGGCGGATGCCGCTGGTCGAGGACTACCGGCACGCGCTGGACTCCCCGATCGCCGACCTGCGCAACATCGGCCAGCCCAAGCTCAAGCTCATGGGCGGCTCGATCACCGCTGCGCTGTTCCTGCGCGAGTTCACCGGCGGGCGGCCGTGGGCCCACCTCGACATCGCCGGCACCGCGCTCATCGGCAGCGACGAGGACGAGCACACCAAGGGCGCCACCGGCTTCGGCGTACGCCTGCTGACGTCGTGGCTGACCGCGCTGGCGGCCGAGCCCGTACGCCGTCGCCGGAGCGCCTGATGCACGGACTCACGATCCGCTGGTCGCTCATGGACAGCCCGGCCGGGACCGACCAGGCGCTGCGCGACTACGTGCGCGACAGCTCGGTCGAGCGCTACACCGGCATGGCCGGACTGGTGCAGAAGCACTGGCAGCTGGCCGAGCGGGGCTTTTTCGCGGGCACCTACGTCTGGGCGACCGAGCAGGCCAGGACCGACTTCGTCGAGCACTTCCGGGCCACGCCGAGCCCGGTCTCGCAGTTGCTCGGCCACGGCCCGGACATCGTCCAGGAGTGGGAGCTGATCGGTGTCGCCGTCGGCGCCGAGGGCCCGCTCGCCTGAGCCGACACCATGATCAAGCGGCAACGGCGGCTCGGTCAGGTCAGGTCAGGCAGGCGGCCAGCAGACCGGGGCCGACCGGCAGGGCCGCGCTCACCAGCTGGGTCTCGTCGCGCAGGGTGCGGGCCAGCTCGCGCAGGGCGACGGTGTCGGCGTCGCGGGCCGACGGATCGGCGATCCGGCCACCGGCCAGGCCGCCGGCGAAGACCACCAGCCCGCCCGGGCGCAGCAGTCGCAGCGCCGCCTGCAGGTAGTCGTGGTTCTCGGCGCGGTTGGCGTCGCAGAACACCAGGTCGTACGCCGCGTCGGACAGCCTGGGCAGCACCTCCAGGGCGCGCCCGGCGATGAGCCGGGCCCGACCGCTCGCGACCCCGGCCTCGGCGAGGCAGGCCTTGGCCAGACGCTGATGCTCGCTCTCGCTGTCGACGCTGGTCAGCACCCCGTCCGGGCGCATGCCGCGCAGCAGCCACAGGCTGGACACGCCCGCGCCGGTGCCGAGCTCGATGACGTGGCGGGCGCCCGTGGCGGCGGCCAGCAGACGCAGGGTCGCCCCGGTCGGCGGGTCGACGGCGCCGACCCCGACCTCGGCGGCGCGCTGCCGGGCGGTCTGCAGGGCGGCGTCCTCGGGCTGCCAGTCGCCGATCCAGCCGGCGACGGCGTCGCTGTCGAGCGCGCCGGACCGGGCGCGGTCGGTCGGGGGCGGGGTGGTGCTGCCGGACTCGATGACGACCTCCACGCTGTCGGCCCGCTGACGCGGTGTGCGGCAGCCTACGGGGGCGGCGCGACACCGCACGGGAGGCAGCACCGCACAGCAGGGAACGAGGCGCGCCGGGGCCACGTTGGAACCTCCGGGACGGTACGAGCCACCTCACGGTGGCTTCACGGGAGGCTGGGCACTATGAGGGGTACGGGCCTGCTGGACCAGCCAGCGCCCGTCTCGCCGGAAGGACCGCCTGTGCTCGATCAGGGCCTTGCCACCGCTACTGCCCCCCTCGACGTCCCCGTCTGGACCCCGCCGTCCTGGGACGAGGTCGTCCGCAACCACTCGGCCCGCGTCTACCGGCTGGCCTACCGCCTGACGGGCAACCAGCACGACGCGGAGGACCTCACCCAGGAGGTCTTCGTCCGGGTCTTCCGGTCGTTGTCGAGCTACACCCCCGGCACCTTCGAGGGCTGGCTGCACCGCATCACGACCAACCTGTTCCTCGACCTGGTCCGCCGCCGGGCCCGCATCCGCTTCGACGCGCTGCCCGACGACGCCGAGCGGCTGCCCAGCAAGGACCGCGGCCCGGCCCAGATCTACGCCGACACCCACTTCGACCACGACGTGCAGGCCGCGCTCGACAGGCTGCCCCCGGACTTCCGGGCCGCCGTGGTGCTGTGCGACCTCGAAGGCCTGTCCTACGAGGAGATCGCCGCGACACTCGGCATCAAGATCGGGACCGTACGCAGCCGCATCCACCGCGGCCGCGCCCAGCTGCGCGCCTCCCTCGCGCACCGTGCCCCGGACAGCAGCGCCCCAGACAGGTCACGCGCCGTGGCGGTCGTCGGCGCATGACCTGTCTGGGCGACGTGGTCGCGGCCCTCGTGGACGGCGAGCTCGAGCACGCCGCCCGCGAGAAGGCCCAGCGCCACCTCGCCCACTGCGCCGGCTGTCGGGCCGAGGTCGAGGCCCATCGGCGCCTGAAGTCCCGGCTCGGCGGCGCGGGGCAGGAGCCGGCGCCGTCCGACGCGCTCACCGCCCGCCTGCTCCAGATGCGCCCGCCGGTCGAGGGGGCTCGCCGCAGCGCTCCCGCGCGGCCGCTGGCCACCCGGCCGGTCACGCCCCGCCCCTTCACCCCCCGGGCTGCGGCGGGCCCCCGCCGTCGCCTGGCCCGCCGTCGCGCGGCAGTCGGCTCGGCTCTTGCCGTGCTCGGCATCGGTGCCGCCCTCGCCCTGGGGGGCCCACCGCCCACCCGCCCGTCCACTCCGCTCAACCCCGGTAGCGACGTCTTCGTCGCCGACTTCGTCAGCAGCACCAGCGACAGCGGGAGCGTCGGGGGAGGTCGGTGACCCGGGCCCGCGTGCTCGCCGGCACTGCCCTGGCCGCCCTGCTGCTCGGCGCGGTGCCCGCCCTGGCCACACCGGCGCGCCCGTCCGGCGAGCGGGAGGCGCTCGAGCTGCTGCAGGGCGCCGCGCGGGCCGGCACGTCCATGACGTACGCCGGGACCCAGGAGACCGTGGCGTGGCGGGGCGCGGAGGCCGGTTCCCGGCGGGCCCAGGTCAGCCACGACCCCACCCGAGGCTCGCTCGTGGACGCCGAGCAGCCAGTGGCCGACACCGCCGCGCTCGACCCGCGCCTGCTGGTGCTGCTGGCCGCCAACTACACCCTGTCGGTCACCGGACCGGGGCGCTGCGCCGGCCGGGCCGCGAGCACCGTCACGGCCACGCGCGCCGACGGCTCGGTGGCGGGCCGGTTCTGGATCGACCAGGCCAGCGGCCTGCTGCTTCGCCGGGAGGTCCTCGACGGCCAGGGTGGCCGGCTGCGCGACAGCGCTTTCGTCTCCGTAGCGGTCGGCCGGTCGGGCAGCAGCACCCCGACGGCGGCCCCTGCGCTCCCGTCGTCCTCGACGCTGACCGAGCTGCGGGCTCGCGGCTGGCAGGTCCCGCCGACGTTGGCCGGCGGCTTCCGGCTCTTCGACACCTCGCTCACCACCCCCAGGCCAGGTCGCGACGTGCTGCACCTGGCCTACTCCGACGGCCTGTCGAGCGCCTCGCTGTTCACCCAGCGGGGTCGGCTGGGCAGCGACCCGGTCGCCGGGTTCGAGCCCGAGACCGTCGCCGGTCGCCGGGTCTGGGTGCATCAGGCGGCGCCGGAGCGGGTGGTCTGGGCGGGGCAGGACCGCGTGTGGACACTGGTGTCGGACGCGCCCGAGCCGGCCGTACGCGCTGCCGTCGCCGCCCTGCCCGGTCGCGATGCCCCTGACGTGGATGACGGGGGCCTGCTGGCCCGGTTCGCACGCGGCCTGACGCGACTGCTGGGGATGCTCAACCCCTTCGACTGAGCACCTGACGGTGGCTTCACACCTGAGGGGCAAGACTGCAGGAGCAGGCGCTCCTGACCCGGGGCCCGCACCGATGACCCACCGGAGGATCCCGTGACAGACCCCACCAACACCCCGCCGCCCAGCCCGTGGTGGTCGCGGCCCGCCGAGGGCGCGAAGGACCAGGAGCAGACCGGCGGCTACTGGGGAGCGCCGGCGTCCGACCCGACGCAGCCGGCGTACGGCCAGCCCGCTGCCTACGGCTCGCCGACGGCCCCTCAGGGCGACGTCGAAGACCCCTGGAGCCGGCCGACGACGCAGGCGTCCTTCCCGTCCGGAGCGCAGGCCTGGGGCTACCCGACCGACACGATCGGCGGGCCGGGCGTCTCGGGCCAGAAGAAGCGGGGCGGCTTCGGGCTGGCCGCGCTGGTCCTGGCGACCGCGCTGATCGCCGGCGGCGCCGGTGGCGTGATCGGCGCCCGCAGCCAGGAGCAGAGCCTGCTCGACCCGTCGGCGAGCCTGGGCAGCGGCGCCAGCACCAGCGCCGCCGTCGACCGGGCCCCCGACTCCGTCGCGGGGATCGCCGCCCGCGTCATGCAGAGCACGGTCAGCATCGCCGTCCGCGGCAACAACTCCCGCGGCACCGGCTCGGGTGTGGTCATCCGCAGCGACGGCTACATCCTCACCAACAACCACGTGGTCGCGCCCGGGGACACCCCCGGCGGGCAGATCACCGTCACCTTCGACGGCGCCTCCCAGGAGCTGCCGGCCCAGATCGTCGGGCGTGACCCGGTGACCGACCTGGCCGTCATCCAGGTCAAGGCCGGCGAGCAGCTGCCCGCCGCGACGCTCGGGCAGTCGCGCGCGCTGGTCGTGGGCGACCCGGTCATCGCCATCGGCTCGCCGCTGGGGCTGTCCGGCACCGTCACCACCGGCATCGTCAGCGCCCTGAACCGCACGGTCAACGTCCCCGCCGAGAGCGGTGGCAGCAGCAACCCGCTGTTTAACGCCATCCAGACCGACGCGGCGATCAACCCCGGCAACTCCGGTGGCGCGCTGGTCAACGCCCGCGGTGAGGTGATCGGCATCAACTCCGCCATCGCGACCCTCGGCGGAGGCGGCGGCTTCGGCGGCGAGCAGAGCAGCGGCAGCATCGGCGTCGGCTTCGCGATCCCGATCGACGAGGCCAAGAGCGTCGCCGAGGAGATCATCCGTACCGGCCGGGCGACCCACCCGAGCATCGGTGTCTCGGCCACGACCGTCCCCGCGTCGGCCGACCGGCAGGGCGCGCTGGTGCGTGAGCTGACCTCTGGCGGTGCGGCCGGCCGCGCGGGCCTGGAGCCCGGCGACCTCATCGTCAAGGTCGACTCGACCGACGTGACCAGTGTCGACGAGCTCATCCTGGCGGTGCGGTCCAACAAGATCGGCGACACCGTCACGCTGACCTACGTCCGCAACGGCCGCAACCGCACAACCGACCTGGTCCTGCAGGACCTGCCGCGCAACTAGCCGTTCACCTGCCCGCCGTCGTTCCCGCCTGTCGGGGACGGCGGCGCGGCCGTACGCTCAGGGCTCACAGCTCGTCAGGGGAGGCGTCGTGTTCGACAGCGTGGGCTGGGGTGAGGTGCTGGTGCTGCTGGTGCTCGGCCTGTTCGTCTTCGGGCCCGAGCGGCTGCCGAGCATCGCCGCCGAGGCCGGCAAGACGCTGCGCAAGGTCCGGCTCTACGTCAAGGGCATGACCGACGACCTCAAGACCGAGCTCGGACCGGAGCTCGGCAACGTCGACCTGGC
>JBBPYI010000065.1:0-7577 GCA_038200075.1 Mycobacteriales bacterium | reverse complement strand
TCGTCGGCCCCGTCGTCGGCGCCCACGCTGGTGCCGGCAACGTCGGCGCCTCCTACCTCCGGAGTGCCTCTTGAACATCGCCGACCGCATCCACACCGCACCCGGCTTCGTCGCCACGCTCGGCCCGCAGGTCCTGTCGACCGACCCGGCGTTGCTGCGGCTCGATGCTGGGCCGGAGCTGCACAACCACCTGGGCGGCCCGCACGCCGCCGCCATCTTCGGCCTCGGCGAGACGGCCGCCTTCGTCGTCCTGCTGCACGTGTTCGGCGACCTGGTCGAGACCGGCGTCGTGCCGCTGGTGAAGAAGGCCGAGATCGGCTACGTCGCGATCTCGACGGGGCCCCTGCTGGCGGCCGCGACGCTGCTGGGCGACGAGCAGGGCGTACGCGACTCCCTCACCGCCCGCGGCCGTGCGAGCTTCCCCGTGCAGGTGCGCTTTCGCCGCGAAGCCGACGACGTCGAGACGGCCACCGCGTCGTACGCCATGGCCCTGCTGCGCCCTTAGCGGCTCAGGCGGTCACGGCGCGGGGGCGACGTCGACGGTGAAGGTCAGCGAGTCCTCGCCGCGGTAGTAGGAGCACGACGCGCCGGCTCGCAGTTCCACCTTGTGGCGACCGGGGGTGTCGAAGACGTGCCGGGCGGTGCGTTCGACCCGCTGCTCACGCGCCGGTGGCGGGCTCGGGTCGGCGGGAGCATTGCAGGTGCCGGCGATGAAGCCGGGACCCTCGTCGTCGAAGTGCGGGCCCTGCACGAACGGCTCCCGGTCGGCGAAGCCCGTGACCACGATGTCGAGCAGCCACTCCTGCCCGGCGACCGGCTGCTCCGGCCGGCCGGTGACGCTGATCCGGATGTCCTGGCTGCCGGACGGCGGGTCGCTCGCCTCAGATGGAGAGGTCGGGCCAGCGTCAGGTGACGGGCTCGCCCGCACGGACGGCTCCACCGAGGGCGACGGCTCCCCCTCCGCCGGCAGGATCCGGATCGCCAGCTCGGCCATTGCGGCGCCACGGTAGTAGCCGCATGACAGACCGGCCCTCACCACGACCCGGTCGGTGCCCGGCTCGCTGTAGACGTGCCGCAGGACCGTCGTCGTCGTCCCCGGCTCGACCGGGACAGGCACGGGATCACCTTTTACGCAGTCGACGATGGTGGCGCTCCCCAGCCCACCGATCAGCTGGCTGTCCAGCGCAGGCGTCGCGCTGTCACCCTGGGCCGTCGCCCGGACAAGCAGCTCCTGGCCGACCCGGATGGTCGTGCAGTTGGCGTCCAGGTCCACCGTGACGACGCTGTCGCGGGGACCGATCCCGTCGGCGTCCACTGCCGCCTTGAGCATCGGACGAGGCTTCGGCGGTGGCGCGCTTGCGGGGCAGTCCTCGGCCGCCGGGGACGGCGAGGCCTGCGCCACCGTCAGCCGCTGCACCCGGTCGCGGTCGGTGGCGAGCACCGCCGTGCCGCCGAGCGCGGCGACCAGGACGGCGGCGGTTGCCACGGCCACGGTCCGACGGCGCTGCCGGGCTCGTACGGTCCCGCGGACCTTCCCGGCCCAGTCGGCGACGGCGGGCTGATCACCGGCGAGCTCAGCCAGGAGGTGACGCAGCGGATCTGGTCCGTGGGGCTCGGTCATCGTCGTACCTCCAGGTCGTCCAATCCGGCGGCCCGCAGTGCAGCAAGCGCCCGGGCTGTGGTGCTCTTGACGGTGCCGATCGGCCAGCCGAGGGCGGCGGCGGTGTCGGCTTCGGGCAGGTCGTCGTAGAACCGCAGCACCAGCACCGCGCGCTGGCGGGCAGGCAGGGCCGCCAGGTGGGCGGCCACCACCTGACGCCGGTCGACGTCGCCCCACAGATCCCCAGCCGGGCGCTCGGGCAGCTGGGCGTACGGCACCTCGCCGCGCCACCGACGCCGCCACCAGGAGGAGGCGGTGCGCACCAGCACGGTCCGGGCGTACGCCTCAGGCTCGCGCAGGGACGCGAACCGCGGCCAGGTCGCGGCGCAGGCGTGCTGCACGAGGTCCTGCGCCAGCGCCCAGTCACCGGTCAGCAGGAAGGCACTGCCGTGCAGGCGCGGCGCTGCCGCTGTCACCCACTCGTCGAAGCCGTCGCGGTCCACCCATCACCCCCGTCCGCACGGTAGAGGGGCTGGACCCTGTGGGAGGTTCCACGGCACCGCGGTCGGCTCAGGCGGTGACGGACTCGCGCAGCAGGTCGGGCTCGAGGTAGATGGAGCGCGCGATCGGGACGGCGGCGCGGACCCGCTTCTCGGCCGCGTCGATCGCGGTCGCCAGCTGATCAACCGACAGCCCGGGCGCGACCCCGATCTTGGCGGCCACCAGCAGCTCGTCCGGGCCGATGTGCGCGGCCTTGAGGTGGATGATGCTGGTGATGGCGACGTCGTCGACCAGCGCGGTCCGGATCTGACGCACCTGGGCCGCCGTACCGCCCTCGCCGATCAACAGCCCCTTCATCTCCACGACCAGGAAGATCGCGATGGTCAGCAGCAGGACGCCGATCGCCATCGTGCCGAGCGCGTCCCAGATCAGGTTGCCTGTGATCGCGGCAGCGATGACGCCGGCCAGCGCCAGCACCAGACCGATCAGGGCGCCCAGGTCCTCCAGCAGCACGACCGGCAGCTCGGGGCTCTTGGCCGTACGCACGAAGCGCCACCAGGACTGCTCGCCCTTGACCTTGAGCGACTCGCGGATGGCCGTCCGGAAGGAGTAGCCCTCGGCCAGGATCGCGAACAGCAGGATGCCGATGGCGACCAGCGGCGAGGTGAGCTCTCCGCCCTCGGACGCCTCCTCCAGCTTGTGGTAGCCCTCGTACAGCGAGAAGACCCCACCGAGGCTGAAAAGCACGAGCGCGACGACGAAGGCCCAGAAGTAGCGCTCCCGGCCGTAGCCGAAGGGGTGCTCGTCGTCGGCGGCCTTCTTGGCCCGCTTGCCGCCGAGCAGCAGCAGTCCCTGGTTGCCGGAGTCCGCGACCGAATGCACCGACTCGGCAAGCATGGCGCTGGAGCCGGTGACCAGGAAGCCGACGAACTTCGCCACCGCGATCGCGGCGTTGGACAGCAGGGCCGCGACGACCGCCTTGCTACCGCCATCTCCACCTGCGCTCATCGACTGATCCTCTGCTTCAGGGCCGTGATGGCATCCACCGGCGTGGGGTCCGTTCCCTGGACCAGGGCGAGGTACGCACTGGCCCAGTCGGTCAGCCCCACCAGCGAGGCCAGCCGGGCGAAGGAGGAGTCGCCCTCGGCCCGCAGCTCGATGACGGGCAGCTCGCGCTCGCGGGCCAGCGAGGCGCTCACGTCGGCGCGCAGGGCGACCTGCGGGTGCTCCTCGCTGTCGCGCAGCAGCACCAGGGATAGCCCGGCCTCGCGGTCGGAGTCCTCGCCGCGGTCGCGGAAGATGTCGTCGGCGTCGGCAGGCGCGCCCGGACCGGACGGCCGGTCGAAGGCGACCACCTGGTTGTGGTTCGCCTCCGGCAGCACCCCCCAGGTCGCGGGCAGCTGGGCGTTCTCGTTGAGCTGGCAGGCGAAGCGGTAGGCAGCGGCGCCGGCCAGCGGGGACGTCCCCCACAGGACCGGCAGCACCCCGTCGAGATCCAGCGCGAGCCGCTTGGCGGGGTTGACGACGTGGTCGGCGTCGACCCGGCAGCGGTCGGCGAGCTGCTCGAGCACGACCGCGGTCGACTCGACGCTCTCCGGCGACGCCGACAGCAGGCCGAGGGCGTGTCCGGCGACGACCAGCGGGGTCGACAGCGCCCAGACGCTGGCGCGCGGCTGGCGGCCCTGCGTCACCGGGACCATGACGGCCCGGCCGCGCTGGCCGAGGTCGTCCAGGGGTGAGCCGCTGCGCCCCACGACGAGCAGGCGGCAGCCGCGGCGTACGGCTTCCTCGAGCGCCGAGAGGGTCTCCTCGGTCGCACCGGAGCAGCTCACGGCGATCACGAGGTCGACCGGTCCGACCCACGCGGGCAGGCCGTAGCCGCGGTGCGTGATGATCGGGACGGGACTGCCCGCGCCGGCCACGGCGGCCAGCACGTCACCGGCGATCCCCGAACCACCCATGCCGCAGACCACGACCGCCCGAGGACGGCCGTCCTCGGTCAGGCGGGCCACCCCTGCGTCGGCCGCGTGCACCGCCGCCTCGCGCACCTGCGCGGCGCTGGAGGCGATGGCCCGCAGCATGCCGGCGGGGTCGCCCGCCTCGAGCGCGGCGACGTCGTCGAGCAGGGCGTCGGGCGGCAGCAGCTGCCCGCCGGCGGGCGATGTCACTGCGGCTTGCGGGCCTCGTCGGCGAGCAGCACCGGGATGTCGTCGCGGACCGGGTAGGCCAGGCCGCAGCCGGTGCACACCAGCTCCTCGGCGGCCTCGTCGGCGCGCAGCGGGCTGAGGCAGGCCGGGCAGGCCAGGATGTCGAGCAGGGCGGCGTCGAGCTTCATGGGCAGGACTCTAGCCAGCGCAGCGCTCAGAGCGTGATCAGCAGCGCGTCGGTGGCGCGCACCACCCCGACGGCGGGAGCGCGCGCGAGCAGGTCGTAGCGCGGTGCGGCCCCCTGGTCGCCGTAGAGGAAGACCGCCAGCCGGGTGAAGCCGTCGCCGACCACCGGACCGACAACCGCGGAGCTGGCGGCGGCGGCGACCGGGCAGTCGGGGGCGCCCGGCTCGGCCAGGCACACCTCCGGCAGGCTGGCGAGCGACACCGTGCTGCGCTGGTGCAGCACCGCGATCACCGCGCCGTCGACCCAGCGGCGGGCGTTGACCGTGACGAGCACGACCTCGCCGCGGGCATCGAGCACTGCGAGCCCGGCGACCTGCCCGGTCGTGCGAAAGGTCATGGCCGCCGGGTCCAGGCTCGCCGACCCGCGCAGCACGACCTCGACGGCGGCCGGTCCGGCACCGGTCAGCAGCAGGTCGTCCTGCGCCGCCGAGACCGGGGCGGCCAGCAGCAGCAGGGGGACCACCGCGAGCCACGCCGTACGCCGCCCGTCGGCACACTCCCACGCGCAGGGGCGGTCCGGCTAGGCCCGGATCAGGCCCAGGACCTCGTCGCGCAGGCGCTCCATGGTGGCGACGTCCGGCGCCTCGACGTTCAGCCGCAGCAGCGGCTCGGTGTTGGACGCGCGCACGTTGAACCACCAGCCCTCGCCGGATCGCACCGTCAGGCCGTCGAGCTCGTCCTGCTCCAGATCGCTGTACTTGGAAGCGATCTCGGCGACCTTGCCCGCCTGGTCGGCGACGGTGGAGTTGATCTCGCCGCTGACGGCGTAGCGGTCGTACTCCGCCAGCAGTGCCGACAGCGTGCCGTCCTGGGTGCCGAGCGCCGCCAGGCAGTGCAGCGCGGCGAGCATGCCCGAGTCGGCGTTCCAGAACTCCGCGAAGTAGAAGTGACCGGAGTGCTCTCCTCCGAAGACCGCCTGGGTGCGGGCCATCTCGGCCTTGATGAAGGAGTGGCCGACGCGGGTGCGGACCGCGGTGCCGCCGTGCTCGGCGACGACCTCCGGCACGACCTGGGACGTGATGAGGTTGTGGATGATGGTCGCGCCGGGGTGCTTGGCGAGCTCGCGGGCTGCGATCAGCGCCGTCAAGACCGACGGGCTGACGAGCTCGCCCCGCTCGTCCACGACGAAGCAGCGGTCGGCGTCGCCGTCGAAGGCCAGCCCGACGTCGGCGCCGACCCGGCGCACCGCAGCCTGCAGGTCGACCAGGTTGGCCGGGTCGATCGGGTTGGCCTCGTGGTGCGGGAAGCTGCCGTCGAGCTCGAAGTAGAGCTCGGTGACCTCCAGCGGCAGCCCGTCGAACACCGCCGGGACGGTGTGACCACCCATCCCGTTGCCGGCGTCGACCACGACCTTGAGCGGGCGTACGCCGCCGATGCCCGGCACGAGGTGCTTCATGAAGGCGGCGTAGCCGGCGAGCACGTCCTGGCTGCTGACGGTGCCGCGCGGGCCGTCGTGGGCCGGGATCCCCTGGTCCAGGAAGAGCTCGGCCTGCTCGCGGATCTCGCGCAGACCGGTGTCCTGTCCGACCGGGCGGGCGCCGGACAGGCACAGCTTGATGCCGTTGTAGCGGGCCGGGTTGTGGCTGGCGGTGAACATCGCGCCCGGCAGGTCCAGCGTGCCGGCGGCGTAGTAGAGCAGGTCGGTCGAGCCGAGCCCGGCTTCGATGACGTCGACGCCCTGGCTGGTGACCCCGTCGGCGAAGGCCGCGGACAGCTCGACACCGGTCTCGCGCATGTCCCGGGCCGTCACCACCGTCGGCGATCCGGCGAAGCGGGCGAAGGCCGCCCCGAGGGCGCGGGCCACCTCGTCATCGAGCTCGCCAGGAGCCAGCCCCCGCACGTCGTAGGCCTTGACGATGGTCGACAGGTCGCGGGTCATCCCCGACAGGCTAGCCAGGCTCAGGCGACCTTGTGCTTCTGGGCCTTGCCGAGCACGGTGGTGATGTCGAGCTCGCGTCCGGCCTGGCTCCAGCTCTTGGTCTCGCAGGCGTGGCAGGAGGTGAAGTGCACGGGCGTGCCGTCGGTGAGCGTCATCCGGATGGAGGTGACGCGGGTGCCGGCGCAGGAGGCGCAGACGGCGAGCTCGCGGGCGGGGGTGGTGACGAGCGACATCGGGGACTCCTGCGGGGATGGCCTGGGAAGGGTGTCGGGAACGTGCGTCAGCACCCCCTTCGGCCGAGCGGGCGACCCTCCTTGAGAACCCGGCGTGTCGAGGACAAAACGGACACGACTCTCAGCTGGGGGTCGGCAGCGCCCGCAGATGACCCCGGCGACCGGTGCCGGCCTCGCGTCCGTCAGCCCCCCCGGCGGCCGGCCGGGCCGCCTCACGGACGGCGTCGGCCAGCGCTTCGAGGTCATCGCTGCTGCGGCGACGGACCACGTCGTCGGCCTCGGGCTGATGCCGTACGACCTCCCACCCGAGCGGCGCGGTCAGCCGGGCGGCGTGCTCCTCGCACAGGTCGTAGCAGTGCGGTTCGGCGTGTACGGCGAGGGGTCCGACGACGGCAGCGCGGTCGGCGTAGACGTAGGTGAGGGTCGCGACGGCCGGCCGCGCGCAGGCCGTACGCGAGCAGCGTCGACTCGGGCTCACCGGCACACCAGGACTCGCGACACACGCGGGACGGTAGCCGTCCGACCGCGCGGCGACCAGCGACGCGCCGCGCCTGCCGACGCGGGAACCCCGCCTCCCCTACCCTCGGACGCGTGGACGTCGCCCCTTCCGAGCGCCCTGCCGAGACCGGCGTACGCCCGGCTGGGGTGCGCCCTGACTCCCGCCGTCGGCGCGACCGGCACGGGCGGGGACTGCGCGGCCCCCTGGTGCCCGCGACGGTGAACGTCGGCGGCAAGGACGTCCGGGTCCCGGTGTCGCAGACCCGCGGCGAGCGTTTCGACGACCTGGTGCTCGACGCCGTGGAGGACCTCGAGCAGCGGTGGGCCGCCGAGCTGCAGGGCGTCGAATTCGCCGTCGAGGACGTCCCCGCCGTCCCGCTCGGCTCCGATCTGTCCCTTGACGACGATGTGATCATCGACGAGACCGCCGGCGGGGCAGTGCCGTTGGGCCGGCTGCTCCCCGCAGGCGTGGA
>JBBPYI010000064.1:0-2475 GCA_038200075.1 Mycobacteriales bacterium | reverse complement strand
TGGGAGGTCTGGAAGTTCTTGGGCATGTCGGGGTAGTAGTAGTTCTTGCGTGCGAAGCGGCACCAGGTGGCGATCTCGCAGTGCAGCGCCAGCCCGATGCGGATCGTGGACTCGATCGCGGTCTCGTTCACGACCGGCAGGGCGCCAGGCAGGCCGAGGCAGACCGGGCAGGTGTGGGTGTTGGGCTCGGCGCCGAAGGTCGTGTCGCAGCCGCAGAACATCTTGCTCGCCGTGCCGAGCTCGACGTGGGTCTCGAGCCCGAAGACCGGCTCGAACTCGACCAGCGCCTCTGCGTAGGGGACGGTCACGCCACCAGCCTCTCGATGCGGTCCATCGTGCGGTTCATGCTCAGACGGGTCAGCCCGCGCAGCCCCCAGACCAGCGGCGGGATGCGCTCCTCGCTGATGTCCCAGGTCTCGCGCACGAGTGTGCCGCCGTCACGCGCTTCGAGCTCGTAACGCCAGATCCGGCCGCCGATGGCCTTGGCCGCCCAGTCCTTGTCTGGACGCGCCTGCCAGGCGATGCGCCGGTCGGTCTCGAACTCCACGATCTCGTTGACCATGCGGTACGGCGCCGGCCCGGCCTGCATGTCCATCCCGAAGCGCGACCCAAGCGCCAGCCTGGTGGACCCGCCGACGGCGTCCCGCAGGGTGCCGCTGCCGTCGATCTCGCGGTGCCGCGAGGGGTCGGCCAGGATCGAAAAGATCTCGCCAGCCGGCGCTTGGACGAACCGCTCGACAATCACACCGTTTGACAGCACGTCAGACCTCCAGCTCGGGCATGGACGCCAGGAGCGGGCCGCCCCAGCGGTGGTGCAGCGCGGCCTCGAGGGCGCCGCCGACAAGGTAGAGCAGGTCGTCGCGCATCGTCGGCGCCATGATCTGCAAGCCAACCGGCAGGCCTTCGGACAACCCGGCGGGCAGCGACATCGCGGGTCCGCCGTACAGGTTGGAGGGGATGGTCGCGAGGTCCTGGCGGTACATCGCGAGCGGGTCGTCGAGCTTGGCGCCGATCGGGAACGCGACCCCCGGCGATGCCGGCGAGACGAGCACGTCGACATGCTCGAACGCGGCCGTGAAGTCGCGGGTGATGAGGGTGCGCACCTTCTGGGCCTGGCCGTAGTAGGCGTCGTAGTAGCCGCTGGACAGCGCGTAGGTCCCCAGGATGATGCGCCGCTTGACCTCTGCGCCGAAACCGGCGGCGCGGGTGATCGAGGTGACCTCCTCCAGGGAGTGCACGCCGTCGTCGCCGACCCGCAGGCCGTAGCGCACGCTGTCGAAGCGGGCCAGGTTGCTGGACGCCTCCGAGGGGGCGATGAGGTAGTAGGCGGGCAGGGCGTACGCGAAGTGCGGACAGCTCACCTCGCTGACCGTCGCCCCCAGCTCGGTCAGGAGCTCGACCGCCTCGTCGAACCGCGCCTGGACGCCCGGTTCGTAGCCATCGCCGGACAGCTCCTTGACGACGCCGATCCGTAGACCGGTGACGTCGGCGCGACGGGCGGCCTCCACGACCGGCGGGACGGGCGCGTTGATGGAGGTGCTGTCGCGGGGGTCGTGCCCGGCCATCGCCTCGTGCAGCAGGGCTGCGTCGAGCACCGTGCGGGCGCACGGACCGGCCTGGTCCAGCGAGCTGGAGAAGGCGACCAGGCCGTAGCGCGAGACCCCGCCGTAGGTCGGCTTGACCCCCACCGTGCCGGTCACGGAGGCTGGCTGACGGATCGAGCCGCCGGTGTCGGTGCCGACCGCAAGGGGGGCTTCGTACGCCGCCAGCGCCGCGGCCGAGCCGCCGCCGCTGCCACCGGGGATCCGAGTCAGGTCCCAGGGGTTGTGCGTCGGTCCGTAGGCGCTGTGCTCGGTCGAGGACCCCATCGCGAACTCGTCCATGTTGGTCTTGCCGAGCATCACGACGCCGGCGGCCTTGAGCCGCGCGCTGATCGTCGCGTCATAGGGCGGGACCCAGCCCTGCAGGATCTTGGACCCGACCGTGGTCGGCACGCCCAGGGTGACCACAACGTCCTTCAAGGCCAGCGGCACACCAGCCAGCGGACCGCTCAGCTCGCCGCTGTCGACCCGGGCGGCCTGGGCGAGCGCGCCCCCGGTGTCGACGTGCAGGAAGGCGTGCACCGCGCCATCGACGGCGGCGATGCGATCAAGGTGGGCCTGCGTCACCTCGACCGCGCTGGCCTGGCCGGAGGAGATGACGGCGGCGGTCTCGACAGCGGTGAGGCGGGTGAGGTCGGTCATGGCCTACGCCTCGTCGTCGAGGATGCGGGGCACCCGGAAGCGGCCGTCCTCGGCCATCGGGGCCCCGGCCAGAACCGCATCCCGGTTCAGCGACGGCGTGACGACATCGGGACGGGTGACGTTCTCGACCGGTACGGCGTGCGTGGTCGGCGGCACGTCAGCCGCGTCGGTGACCTGCGAGATCTGGGCGACAGCGCCGAGGATCACGTCGAGCTGGGCGGCCAGGCCGTCG
>JBBPYI010000063.1:0-5812 GCA_038200075.1 Mycobacteriales bacterium | reverse complement strand
TGGACCGAGGCCACCGACAGGCCCGCGGTGGCCAGGGTGCTGTCGACCAGGTCGAGGACCTCGCGGGCCGACACGCCCCTTGAGCTGCCGATCCCGAGCACCAGCGATGGCGGACGCAGCACCACCGCGCGCGAATCGGCCTCCACCAGAGCATCAGTCAGGCGTACGACGTGCTCGCCGACGTCCCCGACCGGCAGGGGCGGCAGCGGCCAGATGGCGTTGGTGTCGAGGCGTACGTCGTCGCCTTCGAGCAGCGCCCGGCTCACGGCGGCCACGGCGCCCTCTACCGGCCAGCCGAGCGTGTCGAGCCCCGGCAGGCCGACGGCATCGGTGGCTGTCGTGACGACCGGCGTGGACGCCAGCAGGTCCGCGACCCGGCGGGCCAGGTCGTTGGCGCCGCCGCCATGACCGCCGAGCAGGGCGACCGCGAAGCGCGAGGCCTCATCGACGACCACCACCCCGGGGTCACTGGCCTTGTCCTGCAGCAGCGGAGCCAGCAGACGGACCGTCGCTCCGGTGGCCAGGAAGCAGACCAGCTGCTCGCAGTCGGCCCAGGCCGCAGCGAGCTCACGCACGTCGTACGTCCGCGTCTCAGGCAGGTTGGCATCGAGCCGGGCTGCAGCAGCGCGCCCAGCGGCGGTGGTGGTGACGAGGCCGATCACGTGCGGTTCCCCCAGACGAGCAGGACAGGATTGGTGGCGGCCAGCGCGGACGCGCCGGCCAGGTCACGCAGGCGGCTGGCCTGCAGCAGCACACCGTCCACGGCGTAGGGCGACAGCGCAGTGCGGACGTCGGCGAGTCGGTCGAGCGCGGCCAGCGCGACGACGACCGTGCGCGGACCGCGGGCGACGCAGTCGCGCACGATCTGTGCCACGTCGACTCCGCCGCCTCCCACGAAGACGATGTCCGGATCCGGAAGTGCCTGCAGCGCAGCAGGAGCCATGCCCTGAACGATCTGCAGGTCGACCCCGAAGGTCTTGGCGTTGAGGGCGATGTGCGAGGTGTCGCCCTTCTCCACCGCGATGACGGCCGCGCCCAGGCGTGCGCACTCGACACCGACCGAGCCGCTGCCGGCGCCGACGTCCCACAGCAGGTCTCCCAGTCGCGGGCCGAGACGGGCCAGGGCGACGGCGCGTACCTCGGCCTTGGTGATCATCGCGTCCCGGTGGTCGAAGGCCCCGTCCGGCAGGGCCCAGGAGTCCGGCTGGGTGCGGCCGGCCAGCCAGCCCTTGTCTGGCGAGACGGCTCGGCTCTCATCGACCACCAGCACGACGTTGAGCTCGTCCCAGGGACCGTGGGCGTCCTCCGGGGTGGTCCAGGTCGTGCGCTCCCCCGGCAGGCCGAGTCGCTCCGCGACGAACAGCTGCCGACCGGTCCCTGCCAGCGCCGCGGCGATCTCGGTCGGACCGGCGCCCTTGGCCGTCAGGACCGCGACCTTCGGGTGGGCCCGGCAGGCTGCGAGCGCCGGTCGCAGATCGCGTCCGTGCGCCGACACCACCACCGCGTCGTCCCAGGACAGCCCGGCCCGACCGAAGGCGAGGGCCACACTCGAGACCGCGGGCAGCACCTCCAGGGACTGGGCGGGCAGCCGCTCGCGCAGCAGCCGCAGGACCCCGAACAGCCCGGGGTCACCGGAGGCCAGGACGACCGCGTCGCCGTCGGCCCCGATCACCCGGCGCAGCGCCTCGGCCGGGCCGTCGCGCAACGCCACGGTCGCAGTGCCTTCCGGAACGGCCACCTCGCGCAGGTGGCGTCGTCCGCCCATGACCAGTGACGCCGCGTCGATGCGCTCGCGGGCGAGTGTGGACAGCGGCGAGCCGTCCAGGCCCACGACCGTGATCACGCCGACACCCAGTCCGGTTCGGTGGCCGCGACGACCTGGCTGCCTGCCGGGTCGACCATCGCCACTCGCGCAGTCAGTCCGCTGAAGCGGGTGAGGACCTCGGCGACCCGGCGGCACAGCCGATCGCCCGCCGGCCGGAGCAGACCGGCCGCTTCCCACTGCTCGTAGGCATGCCGGGCGGTGTTGGCGTCCGCGACACCGGCAAGCAGGGCCGCGTCCTCGCTCAGCTCGGCGGTCACCTCGACGAGCACGCCGGTGTCCACCTTGCTCTTGGTGTAGTGCGTCATCAGGACGCCGCTGGCCAGCTTGGTGAGCTTGCCGGCCATGCCGACGAAGACCACCTCGGTCAGCCCCTCCTCCACGGCCTTGCGCAGCGCCGCGCCGGTGAAGTCCCCGACCTCGACGAAGCACACCTCAGGCAACGTCGGCAGCATCCGGATGGCGGCCTTCTCGGTGCGCCCGCCCGTCGCCAGCACCAGCGTCGGCTCCCCCTGGGCTGCCATCACCGACACCGCCTGCACGACCGAGGCCCGCCAGGACTCGGTGGAGAACGGCCGCACGATGCCTGTCGTCCCGAGGATGCTGATCCCACCCAGGATGCCCAATCGGGCGTTGGTGGTCTTCTTCGCGCGGAGCTCGCCGTCCGGGACGCTGAGGGTGACGCGTACGCCTCGCTTGTCGAGATCCACGACGGTCGCGACGTTCTCGAGGATCATCTGCCTCGGCACCGGGTTGATCGCCGGACCGCCGACCTCGAGACCGAGCCCGGGCTTGGTCACGACCCCGACGCCGACACCGCCGTCCAGCTGCAGTCCGGGTCCGCTCAGCCACCGCACCGTCGCCGTCAGGTGGGCGCCGTGGGTGACGTCGGGGTCGTCGCCTGCGTCTTTGACCACCACGGCCTCGGCCGAGTCGGGGCTGACGTCGCAGCGCTCGACGTCGAAGGACACGAGCCGCTCCCCGGGCAGCACGACCTCGACGGTCGTCTGCGACTGCTGGGTGAGCAGCGCCGTCGTCGCGGCTTTGGCCGCGGCCGCGCTGCAGGTGCCCGTCGTCCACCCGCTGCGCAGGGCGCCGGTGCGCACCTTCGCCGTACGGGGGAGGTCGGGCTCGCGCAGCTCGGGCTCGGTCATGACAGCTGCGCGGCCTTCAACGCCCTGTCGCGGGCCTTGAGCTCGGCCCGGCGGTCCTGGTCCTCGACCTTGCGGTGCTCGTGGAAGTGCCCGGGGTCGTAGAGGTGCGACCGCGTCCCGCCGGAGGCCAACGCCGGTCCGACCAGCACCATCGTGTGCTTGTAGAGCTTGTGCTCCTTGACCTTCTCGGCCAGCTCGCCCAGCGCGCACTCGAAGACCAGCTCGTCGGGCCAGGTCGCGGCGTACGCCACCACGCACGGAGTGCTCTCGTCGTAGGTACCGGCCGCCAGCAGCTCGTCCTGCAGCTGCCTGGTCCGGGCAGCGGACAGGAACAGCGCCATGGTGGTGCCGTGCTCGGCGAAGGAGCGCACCGTCTCCCCCGACGGCATGGGGGTCTTGCCGCCCTCCAGCCGGGTGAGCACGACGGACTGAGCGATCTCCGGAATCGTGAGCTCGCGCTGCACGATCGCCGCGACGGCGGTGAAGCTGCTGACTCCCGGGATGACCTCGGTCTCCAGTCCGAGCGTGCGGCACAGCTCCCACTGCTCCTGCGTGCCGCCCCACAGCGCCGGGTCGCCGGAGTGGATGCGCGCCACGAGCAGTCCCTCGGCGGCCGCCCGCGCGTAGTGGTGGGTGATGCCCTCCATCGAGTGCTCAGCGGAGTTCACGACGACTGCGTCGGGGCGGGCGTGCTGCAGGACGTCCTCGTGCACGAGAGAGGCTGCCCAGATGACGATGTCGGCCTCGGCGATGCGCTGGGCGCCGCGCAGGGTGATGAGGTCGGCTGCGCCGGGCCCGGCGCCGACGAAGCTCACCCTGCCGCGGGTCGACGGTTGGGCGGTCACAGCTTTCCTCCACGAGTGGTGCGACGGGCAGGCACGAGCACGGTCGACAGGTACGGCGCGGCGGCCGGGGCGTCGGTCGCCGGGCCGAGCTGCTGGTCGGGCAGACCCAACGCAGCGCCGTAGACCGCGTCGTCGAGCCTGTCGTGGCGAGCGAGAACCTCGAGAAGCGCGGCCATCTGGCGCCCGCCCTTGTAGGCCACGACCGAGTCGAAGTGCGTCAGCGCCTGCTCGAAGGCCTCGACCCCGGCGGTCATGGGCAGCAGCGCGAGGGACTCGGTCCCCTCGCACAGCACCGTCCCGGACCGGGAGGCCAGATCCTGCATGGCGGTGATGCCCGGGACCGTCTCGACGACGACGGCGGGGACGCGTTCGCAGACCGCATCGGCGAGGTAGGTGAAGGTGCTGTAGACGTTCGGGTCGCCGATGGTCGCGAAGGCCACCGTGCCGCCGTGCGTCCGCAGCTGCTCCGCCACCGCGTTGGCGGCCGCTTCCCAGGCCGACAGCCGCTCGGAGGTCGCGCCGCCGCGGTCGTCCAGGGCGAAGATCAGCCGCAGGATGCGGTCGTGGCTGACGTTGGCCCGCACGGTGGCCTCGGCCCGGCCCTGCTCCTGGGGGTCCATGACGGGCACGACGACCAGATCGGCGTCCTGCAGCACGCGCACGCCCTTGACCGTGACCAGCTCCGGGTCACCCGGTCCGACGCCCACTCCGATCAGCCTCATGCCATGACCACCCTCTGCGCTGCGGCGACGAAACGGTCTGCGGCTCCGGGCTGTCCGGCCCAGTGCGTGTGCAGATAGGAGGCGCGGACACCATCCTGGACGAAGCCCTCCGGGACGCCGTCGATGGTCCACGCGGGTAGCGCGCCGGCCCTCGGTTCCACGACGGTGCGGTGGAATTCGTGGCCGGTGACGGCGCCGTCGGGTCCAGTGGCTTCGCGGTAGCCGAGCGTCAGCCGGCCGGTCATGCGGGCGTGGGCGGGCAGCACCCCGCACATCGGCAGGCCGTCGAGCGTCTGGCACAGATAGAGCAGACCGGCGCACTCGGCCTCGACCGGAGCGCCGGACGCGGCCAGCCGGGCGACGTCGTCGCGCAGGGATGCGTTGGCCGACAGCTGCTCGGCGTAGACCTCGGGGAAGCCGCCGCCGATCACCAGTCCGGCGGTGCCGGAGGGCAGCTCGGGATCACGCAGCGGGTCGACCACGACCACGTCGGCTCCTGCTGCGGTGAGGAGCTCGGTGGTCTCAGCGTAGGAGAAGGTGAACGCGGGCCCTCCCGCGACGGCGATCACCGGTCGGTGGGCCGGCGTCGACACCGGCGCTTCCCAGCCTTCGCCGGGCAGGTCAGGCGCGCTCTTGGCCAGCGCCAACAGCGCATCGAGGTCGCACCCCTGCCGCACGACCGTGGCGAGGCGGTCGACGGTGGCCACAGCCTCGGGGGCGCGCTCGGCCACGGGAACGAGCCCGAGGTGCCGGCTCGGCGTCATGACGCCGGCGTCGCGGCGAAGGACGCCGAGCACGGACGTACGGCCGTCCAGGGCTTCACGCAGCAGGGCCTCGTGGCGATCGCTGCCGACGTGGTTGAGCACGACGCCAGCCAGGCGTACGCCGGGGTCGAAGGTGGTGAAGCCGTGCAGGACCGCCGCGACCGACCGCGACTGCGAGGACGCGTCGACCACCAGCACGACCGGGGCGTCGAGGAGTCTCGCGACGTGCGCGGTCGAGCCGTACGCCGTGGCGCCCCGTCCGTCGAACAGGCCCATGACGCCCTCGACGACCGCCACGTCGGCGCCGTCCGCACCGTGCAGGAACAGCGGCACGATCCGGTCCTCGCCGACCAGGACGGGGTCCAGGTTGCGACCCGGGCGGCCGGTGGCGAGGCAGTGGTAGCCGGGGTCGATGTAATCGGGCCCGACCTTGTGGGGCGACACCTGCAGACCCCTGGCTCGAAGCGCGGCCATGAGACCCGTTGCGACCGTGGTCTTCCCGGCT
>JBBPYI010000062.1:0-7607 GCA_038200075.1 Mycobacteriales bacterium | reverse complement strand
GAAGACCCGGACGTCCTTCTGGTCGGCGAGATGCGCGACCTCGAGTCCATCTCCTTCGCGCTGACCCTCGTGGAGACCGGTCACCTGGTCTTCGCGACCTTGCACACGAACGACACCGCACAGGCGCTGGACCGCATCATCGACGTCTTCCCGCCGGATCGGCATCGCAGATTCGTGTCCAGCCGGCGAACGCGGTGACCGGCGTCGTCTACCAGCGCCTGATGCCGAGGATGGGCGGTGGCCTGGTCGCGGCGTACGAAGTGCTCGTCGCCAACTCCGCCATCCGCAACCTCGTCAAGGAGGGCAAGACCAACCAGATCCGCAACGTCGTCAGCACCCACCAGCAGGACGGGATGCAGACCCTCGAGAAGTCGCTGACCAGCCTGGTCGCCGACGGAACCGTCGATCTGGAGGCGGCTCGTTTGGTCTCGCTGCACCCGAAGGAGGTCGAGGCACCAGCGGCCGCCCCGGCGGAGCGCAGCGAGGACACCGGTCGCCGGGGTCGCCGCCGCTGAGTTCGCCGGGCCACGGCGGGTACGGCATGCTCTGAAGTCGTCTCCTCCGGCGGCCGAAGGAGTATTCGTGGAACCCGTCCTCCTGGCCCAGGGCCTCGTCGTCGACTTCGGCGCGGTCCGCGCCGTCGGCGGCTTCGACCTGTCGGTCGGAGCTGGCGCCTCGGTGGCCCTCGTCGGGCGCAACGGCGCCGGCAAGTCCACGACCATGCGCGTGCTGGCAGGCGTGCTGCCTCCGAGCGCCGGCACGGTGCGGGTCGCGGGAGTCGATGCCGGGCGTGACTCCTCAGGAGTACGCGCCGCGGTCGGCTACTGCCCTGACGTCGGCGGGCTGATTCCTCGAGCGACGCCGTGGGAGCACCTGCAGCTGGCCGCTCGCCTACGTGGCATGGCGGCGTGGCAGCAGCGCGCCACCGAGCTTTTGGAGCGCTTCGATCTCGGTGGCGCCGCTGACCGCGTCACGTCCGGCTTCTCCCACGGCATGAGCCGACGGCTGTCCGTTGTCCTCGCCGCCTTCCACGAGCCACGGCTGCTGCTGCTGGACGAGCCCTTCGACGGGGTGGACCCGTTAGGGGTCGACGCCACGCTCGACGTGGTGCGCGCCGCCCGCGCGTCCGGGGCTGCTGTCCTCGTCAGCACCCACCTGCTGGAGCTCGCCGTCCAGGCCTGCGAGGAGGCCGTCGTCCTCAAGGGCGGCCGGGTCGTCGGCGCCGCCCCGGCGACCGAGCTGGCCGGTCGGGAGGGCGACGCGCGCTACCGGGCCCTCATCACGTGACCACCGCCGTCGGTCAACTCGGCGCGCTGCTGGGTCTCCGCTGGCAGATGGCGCGGGCGCCTGGGGTCCGGTTCGCGATCGTCCTCGGCGGGATCGGACTGACCTACCTGCTGCACCTGGTGATCAGCAGTGCCGCGACGCTCGACGGCCCGCTGCTCGCCACGGCGATTCAGGTCGCGCCATCGGCTTTTCTCGGCTTCGGCTTCCTGGCGCTCGTCGCTCCGCTCACCGCCGGCGGAGGCAACGAGGTCGTGCCCCCCGATCAGCTCGTGGCCTACCCGGTACGTCCGGCGACCCAGTTCATCGGCGGGCTCGTGCTGGCTCCGCTCAACCTCGTGTGGGTCGTTCAACTGCTGAGCCTTGCCGCCATCACGGCCTATCTGACCATCGGCGGCAGCTTCTTCCGGGGGGCGCTCACGACCGGGTCCTTCGTCGTGGCGATCACCGTGCTCGGTCAAGCTGTCGCCTGGACCGTCGTTGGCTCGCGGCAGACGCGGCGCGGACGCCGAGCGGTCACCGTCTTCGGCGCCAGCCTTCTGATCGCCGCCGTCCTGACCATCCGCACCGGCAACGGCGGCGCGGCGCTGGACGCCAGTCCAACTCAGACGGTGGTCTTCGCGGTGCTGTCCGGCGGAGGCGGTGTCCAGCGCACCTGGCTCCTCGTCACCGCCACCCTGCTCGGACTGGTCCTGGTGGGTCTACTACTCGGTGCCCGCGCCTGCCGCTGGGCGCTCAGCCGCCCGGGCGACCTGGGCGCCCACCGCCGCACCGAGCCGGTACGACGCAGGAAGGCCAAGCACGGACCGCTGCGTGAGCTCGTCGCTGTCGACCGCGCCAGCGTCTGGCGCGCGCCCGCGCTTCGCCGCGGCGGCCTCGTCCTGGTGATCCTACCGGGACTGCTCGCGGCCGGAGCGGCTGTCCCGTGGAGCTCCCTGGTCGTTTTGCCAGGCCTCGTCGCTGCCGGAGCCGGCCTGCTCTTCGGCGTCAACGCCTTCTGCCTGGACGCCTCGGGGGCTGTCTGGCTGGCCTCGCTCCCCCACGACCCGATGCTCGCCATCCGGTCCAAGGCCATCGTGCTCACCGAGACCGTCCTCGGAGCGGTTGTCATCGCCGCGCTCTCCGGGTCGATCCGCAGCCCCGGGACGCCGAGTGTCACGGAGGTCCTGGCCATCGTCGTCTCCGGCCTGGTGTGCACAGCCGTCGTTGTCTCGGTCGCCCTGAAGTCCTCCATACGCCGGCCGCACCGCGCCGACCTCGCCGGACCGCGGGACGCGGTGGCCCCGCCCGGAGCACTGGCCCTGGCCAGCGTCCGCCTGGCCGCGCCCACGGCGATGATCGGCATCGTGCTGGGATCGGTGAGCCAGACCGGCACGTGGTGGCTTGCGCCGGGCCTAGGGCTCCCCCTGCTCGGCCTGTGCGCCCTGTCGGTCAACCGGAGCCTGCAGCTCTGGAAGGACCCGCTGCAGCGCGCTCGCGTCGTGCACGTCGTCGCTGCCGGCTGACCATCCGGCCCAACCGCTGTGGCCCGTTCAGGCCATCTTCGAGGTTGTATGACGATCCGGTGACGCAAGCACGTAGTGTCAGCGTGCTGCCAAGGCGACTTGTGACGGCGGCGTGTCACACGTCCTCAGCGCATCTTCAGACCAGCCTCAGCCCCTGCTCAGGTTTACGCGGCATTGTGACGATCCCAGCCACATCCCCCAACGACGGGAACGTCGCGCCCCATGTCTGGCTTCTCTCGCCTCGCCGCCGTGCTGGCCGCTGTTGCGGTGACAGCCGTAGTGACCCCGACGGTCGCGGGCGCCGCCGGACCGGCGCCCGCTCCAGGACCGGCTGCGACGTCGGCGACCCCGACGATCACCCTGCTCCCCCGCCCGACGATGTCCCCGGCGCCGAGTGCCGCGGAGCTGCAGGCCCAGGTCGATCGGCAGCAGGGGATGCTCGACGAGCGCGAAGCCGCCCTCGCCGAGGCCCGGACCAAGGCAGCGAAGGCGCTCGAAGCGCTCCAGACCGCGACCCGCAAGGTCGAGGCCGCCACCCGCCAGGCCGCGCTGGAGACCCAGCGCCTGGCGGCAGCACGCCGAGCGACCGTGCTGGCGCGCGAGAAGGTCGCGGCGTACGCCGGAGCGCTCTACCGCACCGGCTCGGTCGACGGCCGGCTGCAGGTCATCACCTCCATGGCCCGCGCCCGCAACCCCCAGCAGCTGTTCAACGGACTGGGGCTGGCCCGCCGGGTCGGTGGCTTCCAGGGCAGCGCCACGGTCGAGCTGGCCGGGGCCGAGCAGGCCCAGCGCGCCGCAGCCATCCGCGCGGCCACGGCGCAGACCTCCCTGACGAAGGCACAGCAGGACACCGTCGACGCGCGTAAGCTCGCCGACTTCATCGTCGCCGCCGTGAAGGACCAGGTCGCGGCGCAGCAGATCGCGCTGCTGCGCACCCAGGCCGCGGCAGCCGCAGCCACTGCGCAGGAGCAGCGCCGCGCGGCGCTGCTGGCCAGGGCCGAGCTGATCGCCCGCCAGCGCGCCCTCACGCCCCTGCCGGTCGGAGCGTTCCCAGGCCGGCCCGGCGCCGTCTGCAAGGGCCAGAGCATCAACGGCTACCCCAACGGGATGATCCCCGCCGAGGCGCTGTGCCCGCTGTGGGGCACCAACAGTCAGCTGCTCCGGGCCGACGCTGCGGCGGCGTTCAACGACCTGAGCAAGGCGTACGCCGAGGAGTTCGGCGCCCCGATCTGCGTCACCGACTCCTACCGCAGCTATGGCGAGCAGGTCGCGGTGGCCGCCGCGAAGCCGGATCTGGCCGCCCAGCCGGGCAGCAGCAACCACGGCTGGGGCGTCGCGACCGACCTGTGCGACGGCATCCAGGACTTCGGCAGCGCCACGCACCGGTGGATGCAGGACAACTCGCTGGTCTTCGGCTGGTTCCACCCTGCCTGGGCCCAGCAGGGCGGCGGCAAGCCCGAGGCCTGGCACTGGGAGTTCGCGGGCTGAGCGGTGCACTCGCCGGCGTCGTCAGGGTCCTGTTGGCCTGCGACGGTCTGCGTCGCAGGTGTGTCACCTGCGCGCATTGGGGTTACACTTTGCGGGTGCCCACCACGCGCCCGCGTCATCTGGTGACCGAGAACGACGACCTGGCCGCTGCCCTGGACGCGGCCGCGAACCGCTGGCCAGGGGTGAGCCGCCCTCAGCTGCTGGTACGGCTCGCGCTGCAGGGACATGTCGCCGCGCAGCAGGCGCACGACGAACGGCACCAGCGACGGCTCGACGCTCTCGAGCGCTACAGCGGAGCGCTCACCGGCACCTACGGCCCCGACTACCTCGCCAAGCTGCGCGAGGACTGGCCATGATCGTGCTCGACGCCAGCGTGCTGATCGCCTATCTCGATCGGGACGACGTCCACCATCGCTCGGCCGTGACCGCGCTGGCCGCGGCGATCGACGACCGCCTCGCGGTCGGTGTCCTCACTCTGGCCGAGGTCCTCGTCCAGCCAGCGCGGGACGGGAGGCTGGCGACCGTCCAGGACCTGCTGCACGCTCTCGAGGTGGAGGAGCTGCCGTTCCCATCCCGTGCAGCCGTGCGTCTTGCCCAGTTGCGCGCCGACACAGGATTGAAGCTGCCCGACTGCGCGGTGCTGCTCGCTGCGGAAGCCGCCAGTGCGCATCTGGCGTCCTTCGACGAGCGGCTGATCGACCAGGCGCAGCGGCGCGGCGTCCCTGTCCTCGCCTAAAGGCCCCCGGCTTCACCAGCCAGCAGGCCCCGCAGCCGCTCGGCCAGCACATCCCAGCGCCACTCCTGCTCGACCCACTCACGCCCGGCCCGCCCCATCGCCCCAGCCCGCTCGGGGTCGGCCAGCAGCGCAGCGACCGCGTCGGTGACCTCGGTGACCGACCGGCCGTCGACGACCTGACCGGTTCGACCGTCCAGGACCGCATCCGGCGACCCGCCCGAACGCCCGGCGACCACCGGCAGCCCGGTGGCGGAGGCCTCGAGGAAGACGATGCCCAGGCCCTCGACCTCCAGCCCGGCGCGGCGGGTACGACACGGCATCGCGAAGACGTCGCCAGCGTCGTAGTGGGCCGGCAGCTCCTGCCACGGCACCGATCCGGTCAGCACCACGTCGTCCGCGACGCCGTGCTCGGCCGCGAGGCGCTGCAGCCGCGGTGCGTCCGGACCGCCGCCGACCAGCAGCAGCGCAGCGCCGGGCACCCGGCGGCGCAGCTCGGGCAGCGCCTGGATGAGCACGTCCTGGCCCTTGCGGGGCACCAGCCGGCTCACGCACACCACCACCGGGCGATCGGTCAGTCCGTGCCGGGCCCGGACCGCTGCTCCCCCGGCGCCGGGCCGGAAGACGGCTGTGTCGACGCCGCTCGGCAGCCGTTCGAGCTGGGCGGCAGGGCCGAGCGCAGGTGCGAGCCGCGAACGGGTGTAGGCGCCGAGGTAGGTGACGACGTCGACGTCCCGGCCGATGCGGCGCAGCGCCTGCCGGGCACCCGGCAGCAGCGCCCAGCCGACCTCGTGGCCGTGCGTCGAGGCGACCGAGCGCGCCAGGTCCAGGCGGCCGGCCAGCAGCGCCAGCGGCGCCGCCGCCCCGAACCAGACCCGGTCGCAGCCCTCGGCGGCCGCGATCTGCCGGGCCCGGCGCAGCACGTCGGGGATCGGCAGCATGAGCGACGTGCGGTGGCGGACGACCGGGAACGGCTGGGCCGCGTCGAAGGCCGCCGCGTCCTTCCACGCCGGGGCGTAGACGACGACCTCCCCGTCCGGCTGGCGGCAGGCGAGGGAGTGGACGTACGCCTGGATGCCGCCGGGGCGGGGCGGGAAGTCGTTGGTGACCACCAGGGTCCTCACCGCTGGCGCTCCCGGGCCAGCGCGAGGCGCTGCGTCGTGGAGGGATGGGTGGCGAACAGGGCGTACGCCACGGGGTTGGGCTGCAGGTCGCTCAGGTTGGTCAGCGCCAGGCGACGCTGCACCGCGATGAACGTGACCGGGTCGCCGGTGAGCTCCAGCGAGTGGACGTCGGCGCGGGCCTCGACCTGCCGGGAGACCAGGTTGACGGCCGGGCCGGTGAGCTGCGTGCCGACCGCCACCAGCAGCAGCAGAAGCGGCACGACCCGGCCGTCACCGACCCCGCGGACACCCGCTCGGCGCAGCAGCGGCGACCAGCTCAGCAGCAGCGCGAGTGCGCAGACCGCCGCCGCCGCGCCGAGCGCACCGAGCAGCGTGCCGTTGCGGACGTCCTGGGCTTTGGCGTGGCCGAGCTCGTGGGCCACGATCAGCTCGACCTCGGCCGCCGGCGCCTGCTGCAGCAGAGTGTCGTAGACGACGATCCGGCGGCTGCCGCCGAAGCCGCTGACGTAGGCGTTGAGCGCTGTGGTGCGCCGGGAGGCGTCGGCTACCAGGACGTCCTGGACGGGCACGCCGTCGCGCTCGGCCAGCGCCAGCAGATCGGTGCGCAGCTGACCCTGCTCCAGCGAGGAGAAGCTGTTGAAGACCGGCTCGACGACCAGCGGATAGGCGAACGACCCGGCCACGACCAGCCCTGCGGTGGCCACCGCGGCCCAGGCCCACCAGGTCCGCCGGGCGACCCGGGCCAGCCCCACGATCGCCAGCAGCGCCAGGGCCGTGATGGCGCTGTCCACCCCGATCCCCTTGAGCAGGTCCACGCTCCACGTGGCCCAGGTCTGGTTCGACAGGCCGTAGTCGCGCAGCACCATCTCGTTGCGCACCGACAGCGGCAGCACCACCAGCCGGCCCAGCGCGGTCACCACGAGCGTGCCGAGCACGACCTGCAGCCACCAGCGGCCCGACAGCCGCCCGACCAGCCGGGCTCCCAGCGGGGTCAGGCCGAGCACCCCCAGCAGCAGCAGTCCCAGGGCAAGCGAGGCGTACGCCGCAGGCCGCACCTCCTCGTGGAAGGCGACCTCCCTGGCGATCTGCGCGGCGGTGAAGCTCTCGGACGCAGGCCCGTCGGGCAGCGTCGTCCAGGGCACCAGCACGACCACGGCGACGCCGAGCGCCCCGAGCAGGACAGCGGTGGCAGCGGCGGCCGCGCGCCGGCTCACGCGAGCTGACGGCGCAGCGCCGCCTGCCAGTCCGACAGCAGCCGGTCCGGGGTGGTGTCGCGCTCGGAGTCCAGGGCGGCCTGGACGGCGGCCGCGGCGTCGACGTCGCGGGCTGCCCCCACGGCCCGGTAGAAGGCCAGCAGCCGCTGATCGCCGTAGCGCTCGGCGCTCAGCCGTACGGCCAGCCAGGCCTGTTCGTAGGCCTGACTGAGCGCGGGGTTGGTGCCGTTGAAGTCCTTGTCACGCGGCAGCCGGGCGG
>JBBPYI010000061.1:0-4673 GCA_038200075.1 Mycobacteriales bacterium | reverse complement strand
CAGGCCGACCTCGAGCGGCTGCAGCAGCTGCGCTCCCGGCTGGACGACCTGGCGGTGCTGGTCGAGCTGGCCCAGGAAGAAGCGGACGCCTCCACCCTGGCCGAAGCCGAGCACGAGCTGACCTCGCTGCAGAAGTCGATCGAGAGCCTCGAGATCCGCACCCTGCTCTCTGGTGAGTACGACGAGCGGGACGCCCTGGTCACCATCCGCTCCGAGGCGGGTGGGGTTGACGCCGCCGACTTCGCGGCCATGCTGCTGCGGATGTACCTGCGCTGGGCCGAGCGGCACCACTACGGCGCCGAGGTCTACGACACGTCCTACGCCGAGGAGGCGGGCATCAAGTCGGCGACGTTCGCGGTGAAGGCTCCGTTCGCGTACGGGACGCTGTCGGTCGAGCAGGGCACCCACCGGCTGGTCCGGATCAGCCCGTTCGACAACCAGGGCCGCCGGCAGACCTCGTTCGCCGGCGTCGAGGTGCTCCCGGTGACCGAGGAGACCGACCACATCGACCTGCCCGAGACCGACCTGCGGATCGACGTCTTCCGGTCCTCGGGGCCCGGCGGGCAGAGCGTCAACACCACCGACTCAGCCGTACGCATCACCCACATCCCGACCGGCGTGACCGTGGCGATGCAGAACGAGAAGAGCCAGCTGCAGAACAAGGAGGCCGGCATGCGCGTGCTGCGGGCCCGGCTGCTGGCGCTGGCCCTCGACGAGCAGGCGGCCAAGGACAGCGCCGTGCGCGGAGCGCAGATCCGCACCGTCGACCGCAGCGAGAAGGTCCGCACCTACAACTTCCCGGACAACCGGGTTGCGGACCACCGCAGCGGCTACAAGGCCAACAACCTCTCGCAGGTGCTCGACGGCGACCTCGACGCCGTCATCCAGTCGCTCGTCGACGCCGACACCGCAGCCAAGCTCCAGGGGGCCCCATGATCGTTGTGCCGCAGTGACCGTCCTGCGCACCGCCGTACGCGCTGCCACCGACCGCCTGGCTGCCGCCGGCGTCGACTCCCCGGAGCACGACGCGCGCGCCCTGGCCGTCCACGTGCTGGGGCTGGCCAAGCCGTCGGACCTGATGATGGTCGACGACCTGACCGATGAGCAGGCCACGGCGTACGACGGGCTCGTCGCCCGCCGCGCCGACCGCGTCCCGCTGCAGCACCTCACCGGCTCGGTGGGCTTTCGCTACATCGAGCTCGAGGTCGGGCCGGGGGTGTTCGTCCCTCGGCCCGAGACCGAGTCGGTCGTGCAGTGGGCGGTCGACGCCGTCACGGCCGAGGGCTGGAGCGCGCCGCTGTGCGTCGACCTGTGCACCGGCTCCGGGACGATGGCCTTCGCGTTGGCCAACGAGGTGCCCGGGGCGGTCGTCCACGCCGTCGAGTGGGACGAGGGCGCGCTGGCCTGGACCCGTCGCAACGCCCAGAACCGCGTCAAAGCAGGCGATCCTGAGGTGCAGCTGCATCTGGGCTCGGCGCAGGACGCGCTCCCGGGCTTCGACGGCACGCTCGACCTGGTGATGAGCAACCCGCCGTACGTCGCGACGACCGAGGCCCACATCCCCGACCGCGAGGTCCTCGACCACGACCCCGGCGTCGCGCTGTGGGCCGGCGAGGACGGACTCGACGTCATCCGCCTGGTCGAGCAGGCAGCGCGCAGGCTGCTCAAGCCCGGCGGGCTCGTGGTCGTGGAGCACTCCGACCGGCAGGGGCTGACCGCCCCCTCGCTGTTCCGCGAGGCCGGCGGCTGGGGCGAAGTCGCCGACCACCGCGACTACGCCGACCGCGACCGGTTCGTGACGGCGCGCTGGACCGGCGCATGAGCACCCACGACGTACGCGAGGACGCAGCGGACGGCGTGGCCGAGGCGGTCGCGGCGCTGCGACGCGGCGACCTGGCCGTCCTGCCCACCGACACCGTCTACGGGATCGCCGCCGATGCCTTCTCGCCCCCGGCCGTCGACCGGCTGCTGGCCGCCAAGGGCCGCGGGCGCGACATGCCGGTGCCCGTCCTGATCGGGGCCTACCGCGGACTGGACGGCCTGGCCCAGAACGTCACGCCGACCATGCGCACGCTCATCGAGGCGTTCTGGCCCGGACCGCTGACCCTCATCGTGCGCGCCGCCCCCAGCCTGGCCTGGGACCTCGGCGAGACGCGGGGCACGGTCGCGGTGCGCATGCCGCTGCACCCGGTGACGCTGGCGGTGCTGGCCGAGACCGGGCCGCTGGCGGTCTCCAGCGCCAACCGCACCGGCCAGCCGCCGGCTGCGGACGCGCAGGAGGCGCAGCGCCAGCTCGGGACGTCGGTCGCGGTCTACCTCGACGCCGGCAGCAGCGGCGATGCCGTGCCGAGCACGATCCTGGACCTCACCGGTGACCAGCCGCAGGTCCGCCGGGCCGGCGCCGTCGCGACCGCCGAGCTGCTGGCGCTGCTGCCGGACCTGCAGGAGGCGACGTGACTTTCGCCGGGACCAGGCCCGACACCTTCCGGGTGCTGCACGTCTGCACCGGCAACATCTGCCGCTCGCCGATGGCCGAGCACCTCATGCGGGCGGGGCTGCAGCAGCGACTGGGGGCTGACGCCGGACGCTTCGTGGTCGAGTCGGCGGGCACCTGGGGTCACAGCGGCTCGCCGATGGAGCCGCACGCCCACAGCACGCTTGCGTCGTACGGCGTGGACGGTGCGGGCTTCCGGGCCCGCGAGCTGGTCGCCGAGCACGTCGCCGGCGCCGATCTCGTGCTCGCTGCGACTCGGGAGCACCGCGCGGCCGCGGTCGTGCTGCACCCGCGGGCGGCCAGCCGCACCTTCACGCTGCTCGAGTTCGCCCGGCTGGTCGGTGTGGTCGACCAGACCGAGCTCCCCGACGGCGACGTCGTGGACCGGGCCCGGGCGCTGATCAAGGCCGCCGCTGCCCGACGCGGTCTGGTGCCGCCGGCGCATCCCCGCGATGACGACCTCAAGGACCCCTACCACGCACCGGCGTCCGCCTTCACCGCCTGCGGGGAGCTGCTGCACGCCACCCTGACCGGCCCGCTCGACACGCTCGCTGCGGTGAGCGCCACCCCCTGACCGGCCCGTACGATCGAGCACCCGACACGAGGAGCAGCCATGACGTTCTGGGGACCTGACTTCGACGCCTTGCAGGCGGTGGACCCGGAGATCGCCGGGGTCGTCACCGACGAGCTGACGCGGCTGCGCAGCGGACTGCAGCTGATCGCGAGCGAGAACTTCACCAGCCCGGCGGTCCTGGCTGCGCTGGGATCGACGCTGTCGAACAAGTACGCCGAGGGCTACCCCGGCAAGCGCTACTACGGCGGCTGCGAGGTCGTTGACGTCGCGGAGACGATCGGCATCAACCGGGCCAAGGAGCTGTTCGACGCCGAGCACGCCAACCTGCAGCCGCACTCCGGCGCGAGCGCCAACATCGCGGTCTACGGGGCGTTCCTCAACCCCGGTGACACGGTGCTGGCGATGTCGCTGCCGCACGGCGGTCACCTGACCCACGGCACCAAGGTCAGCTTCTCGGGCAAGTGGTTCAACGCCGTGCACTACGGCGTCGCCCAGGGGACCGAGGACATCGACTACGACCAGATGCGCTCCCTGGCGCGGGAGCACAAGCCCAAAATGATCATCTGCGGCGGCTCGGCCATCCCGCGGTTGATCGACTTCGCCGCCTTCCGGGAGGTCGCCGACGAGGTCGGCGCGATCCTCATGGTGGACGCCGCGCACTTCATCGGCCTGGTGGCCGGCAAGGCCATCCCAAGCCCCGTGCCGTACGCCGACGTGGTGACCTTCACCACGCACAAGGTGCTGCGCGGCCCGCGTGGCGGGATGTTCGTCTGCAAGGCCGAGCACGCCGCCAAGCTCGACAAGGCCGTCTTCCCGATGATGCAGGGCGGGCCGCTGATGCACGCGGTGGCCGGCAAGGCGGTGGCCCTCAAGGAGGCGTCGACGCCCGCGTTCCAGGCGTACGCCCGGCAGGTCATCGCCAACAGCCAGGCGCTCACCGACGCGCTGGCGGCCGAGGGCATGCGGCCGGTCACCGGCGGGACGGACACCCACCTGGCCCTGCTGGACCTGCAGGGCATCGGCGTCAGCGGCAAGGACGCGGAGTTCCGCTGCGACCGGGCCGGCATCGTGCTGAACAAGAACGCCATCCCGTACGACCCCCAGCCCGCCTCGGTCGCCAGCGGCATCCGGGTCGGGACCCCGAGCGTCACCACCCAGGGCATGGTCGAGGGAGAGATGAAGGAGATCGCCTCCCTTATCGGCCGCGCCGTCCGGGACGAGGACGGCTCTGCCGCCGCCGAGGTGCGCCAGGGTGTCGACGCGCTGGTCGCGGCGCATCCCGCCTACCCGCGGTAGCGGGAGCCGGCGACTCCGCGTGTCTCCGACACGACGACCAAACCCCGCTAGCGTGCGCTTCCGATGAGGGAGTACCTGCTGGTTCTCTGCGTCGCCGCGGCCGTCACCTACCTCCTGACGCCGCTGGCGCGCCGGTTCGCGGTGCGCACCGGGGCAATGGCCGAACCGCGCGACCGCGACGTGCACGCCATCCCGACACCGCGCGGCGGCGGAGTAGCCATGTACCTCGGGGTGGCCGCCGCGATCCTGGTGGCCACCCGGCTACCGGCGCTGCAGCGCACGTTCGACGATTCCCAGACCTACGCCGTG
>JBBPYI010000060.1:0-11450 GCA_038200075.1 Mycobacteriales bacterium | reverse complement strand
CGCCCAGAGCCAAGGCGGGCAGAGCGGGCCGCTGCCGGCGATCAGCCCCGATCTGCCGCCGGACCTGCGCGAACCGCTGGTGCGGCTGCGCGACGCGGTCGGCTCATGAGGCGCCTGGCGCTGGCGGTGACGACCGCCCTCATGCTGACCGGTTGTGCCGCCGACCCCACGTCGACCCTGCGCGGCGATGTCTCCGACGTCATCGTCCGGGCCAACAGCAACGACGCCGCCGGGGTCCGGTCTGCTGTCGACCAGCTCTTGAACACCATCAGGGAGCAGGTCGGCAGCGGCGATCTCACCCAACCCCGCGGCGCGCAGCTGCGCGAGCTGGCCCTGGCGGTGCAGGCTGCCGCCGGGTCACTGGACCCGGTCGCGCCGTCCGAGGCGCCCTCGCCCGCACCCAAGCCGTCGGTGGAGCCGTCGCCGTCGCCGTCGCCGTCAGCGTCGCCGTCGCCGGAGCCGTCCCCGAGCGAGGAGCCGTCGCCGCCCCCGCCCGAGCCGTCCCCGGAGCCGAGCCCTGAGCCCGAGCCGTCCGACGAGCCGATCGTCGTCATCTCTCCCTCGCCTATCGCACAGGTGCAGGAGAGCCCTGCAGCTCAGCGGTCGCCGACCGCGTCGAGCTCGCCCACCGCCTGAGAGACCTATCCGGCCACGGCCGCACACATCGTGATCGCAACGGCGGCGACCGCAGCCTGAGCGGGATGCCCACGGGGCCGATGTGGATCAGGATGTGTGCGGGGCGGTGCGCCGCCGACCGCTACTCCGGGGCGGGCAGGCCGAGTCGGTGGGCGACGAACGCGAGCTCCGCGCGCAGCTGGCGTACGCGCTCCTCGACGACCAGCGAGCCATGGCCGGCGTCGAAGCGGTAGACCTCGACGTCCTTGCCTGCGAGATCGGCTGCGGTCAGCCAGTTCTCGATCTGACGGATCGGGCAACGAGGGTCGTTGGCGCCGGCGAGCAGCAGCACCGGCGCGGTGACCGCGTCGAGATAGCTCAGCGGCGAGCAGCGCGCGTAGAGCTCGGGCACCTGCTCGGGGGAGCCGCCGAACAGCGAGCGGTCGAAGGCGCGCAGCGGCTCCATCTCGTCCTCGTAGGCCGCGAGGTAGTCCGCCACCGGGACTGCGGCGACCCCCGCCGACCACAGCTCTGGATGCACGCCCAGGCCCAGCAGCGTGAGATAACCGCCCCAGGAGCCGCCGGTCAGCGCGACCCGCGACGCGTCGGTGAGCCCGGAGTCGACGGCCCAGGCGCGTACGGCTGCCAGGTCCTCCAGCTCGGTCAGCCCCGGCCGGCCGGTCAGCGCGTCGCGCCAGGCCGAGCCGTAGCCGGTGGAGCCGCGGTAGTTCACCTGCACCACAGCGCAACCCAGGTCGACGTACGCCGCACGGTCGGAGGCGAAGGCGTCGCTGTCGTGCCAGGTCGGACCGCCGTGGACCAGGAAGACGGTCGGGAACGGCCCGGTGCCCTCCGGGGTGGCGACCAGGGCGTGGATCGGGCCGCCAGGGCCTTCGACGAAGGCGTCGGTGACCGCGACCGACCCGGGCGCGGGCTCGCCGGGTGGGGTGAGCACGACGGCGCCGTCGGTGGAGCGGATGACGGTCGGCGCAGCCGCGCTGGACCAGGAGAACTCCACCGTGCCATCCGGTCGGGCGGTGACGTCGCCGATCGTGCCGACGGGGGTGGGCAGGACGGTGACCTTACCGCCGAGGGTCACCCGGTGCAGGGTGGAGCGGCCACGCGCCTCGGCGCGCACCAGCAGGGCCGAGCCGTCGGCATACCAGTCGGCCTCCAGGTCGCCCTCGAGCCCCGACAGGTCGGGGTGCAGCTCCTCACCGGTTGCGGGGTCGACGACGAAGGGCAGCATCCGGCCGGTGCGCTCGTGCATGGCCAGCAGCCGCTCGTCGCCGTCGACCGGTGAGAAGCCGAGCGCGGCCAGCCCCAGGCCTTCGCCGTCCCAACGCTCCCAGACGACCTCACCGGTCAGCGTGAGCACGCGCAGCGCCCGGTGCCGGGAGTCGCCGTGCTCGGAGTGCTCGAGGACGACCAGGCGCTCGGTGCGGGACAGGGAGGCCACGTCGGCGTCGTGCTCGCTGGCGTACAGCACCTGGCTGCCGGTCGGGCGTACGACGTGGATGCTCGATCCGTCATCGGTCGAGCAGCCGACGACCACGACGTCCCGGCCGATCTCCAGGCCGGCCGGATAGGCCGCGGGCACACCGGGCGTCGCGTCGACATCGTCGCCGCCGTCCCACGGCTGGCGCTTCCAGGTCCCGAACTCGTCGCCGTCGGTGTCGTCGAACCACCAGACCCACTGCCCGTCAGGCGGGAGCGCTCCGTCGCTGGTGCCGTTGGCGCGGTCGGTGACCTGACGGGTCGAGCCGGTGGCGCGGTCCCAGGCGTACAGCTCGAAGGTCCCGGTCGGGTTGCTGACGTACAGGCAGTGGTCGGGGGCGTCCTCGGCCCAGTCGGGCAGCGAGACGCGGGTTGCGCGTACGCGCTGCTCCCACACGGGGACGGTCGGGGTGCTCATGGCGCCATTCAACCCAACAACCCCGCTGATCATGGACTTGTGACACACCCGGCACGCGCACGAGGCGTGCCACAACTGCATGATCAGCGCAGAAGGGTGGGGGGTGGACACGACGAAGGGCACCGGCGGTTTCGCCGATGCCCTTCCCGGGACTGCCGCTCCACCGAGGTGGAGGTGTGTCGGGGTGACAGGATTTGAACCTGCGACCTCTGCGTCCCGAACGCAGCGCGCTACCAAGCTGCGCCACACCCCGGATCCTTGCGCCTGCGAGACTACCGGACCGCGCCGGTGGTCCGCGCGACGAGGGTCAGCAGGGTCGCCTCGGGGCGGCAGCACAGGCGCACCGGCAGGTACGGCGAGCTGCCCAGGCCCGCGCTGACGTGCAGCCACCCGGGTCCGTGACCCAGCGGCGACAGCCCCCGGGCCCGCGACCGCTCCAGGTCGCAGTTGGTGGTCGCCGGGCCCAGCAGCGGCAGCCGCAGCTGTCCGCCGTGGGTGTGACCGGCCAGCACCAGCGCGTGGCCGTCGGCGGCAAAAGCCCGCAGCAGCCGGCGGGCCGGGGTGTGCGTGACGCCGAGCGCCAGGCCCTCGACCGGTCCGGCGACCTGGCGGTAGCGGTCCCGGCGCAGGTGCCCGTCGTCGGTGCCGGTCAGCACGACGTCCCGCCCGGCGACCGACAGCGTCGTGCGTACGCCCGTGAGGTCGGTCCACCCCTGCCGCACCAGGGCTGCGGCGGCCTGCGCCCAGGGCAGGTCGGGCGTACGCCGCAGCGGCTGCCCGCCCGTGAGATAGCCGCTCAGCCGCGGCCGGATCGGCAGGTAGTAGTCGTTGTTGCCCGGCACGAAGACGGCGGGCGTGCCGCCCGCGGTCAGGGCGCCGAGGGTCTCGGCGAGCAGGCCGATCGACTCGGTCGCCGACAGGTGGTCGCCGGTGGAGACGACCAGGTCGGGCCGCAGCCGGGCCAGGTCCTGCACCCAGGCAGCCCGGCGGGTGTGGCGGGGGAGCAGGTGCAGGTCGGACAGGTGCAGCACCCGCAACGGCGCCGCACCCGGCTCGAGCACCGGCACGTCGAGGTGACGCAGCACGGGCAGGTGGGGCTCGACGAAGGGCCAGGCGAGCGCTGCGGCGCCGAGCAGGGCGTACGCGCGGCGCGACGGCATCCGGACACCGTAGGCGGCGCACTAGCCTTCCGGGCATGGGCGAGCTCAAGGACCGGCTGCACGACGACCTCACGACCTCTATGAAGGCGCGCGACGCACTGCGGACCGCGACGCTGCGGATGGTGCTGACTGCGATCGGCAACGAGGAGGTTGCGGGCAAGACGGCCCGGACTCTGTCCGCCGACGAGGAGCTGAAGGTGCTGGCGCGCGAGTCGAAGAAGCGCCGCGAAGCCGCAGAGGCCTTCCGTGCCGGGGGCGCCGAGGAGCGGGCCCAGCGCGAGCTCGACGAGCAGGCGGTGCTGGAGTCCTATCTGCCGGCGCAGCTGACCGACGAGGACCTGTCCGCTCTGGTGGCCGAGGCGGTCGCCGAGAGCGACGCCAGCGGACCGCAGGCGATGGGTGCGGTGATGAAGCTGGTCGGCCCCAAGGTCGCCGGTCGCGCGGAAGGCGGCCGGGTCGCCGCCGCCGTCCGGGCTGCCCTGGCCTGACACCCGCCAGGGTCAGCCCTTGGCCGATCTCCGGCGGGTCTTGCCGTTGGACTCGAACAGCGTCACGGTGCTGCCGAACGGGCGGGTCGCACCGGCCTTCGGCAGGGTGTACGCCGCTGAGCCGCGGCGGATCGGAGCCGCGCTGACCCGGCCACCGTCCCGAACCGAGAAGCCCGCCTTGGTGAGCACCTCCTCGGCGACGGCGATCGGCAGGCCGCTGACGGCGGGCACGTCGACCTCCTGGCCCTTGGCGGCCGAGCCGTCCGGCTGCGCGAAGCCCACGACGGGGACGTCCTTGAGCGCCCCGCGCATGGTGCGGGCCCAGATGGGGGCGGGGATGGAGCCACCGAACACCTGCTTGTAGTAGCGGCCGTTGATGGTGACCTGGCGCATCTCCTTGATCAGCTGGCCGGGGGTCCCACCCGGATCGCCCATCCACACGGCCGTCGCCAGCTGCGGGGTGTAGCCGACGAACCAGGCGGCGCGCGAGCCGTTGGTCGTGCCGGTCTTGCCCGCGGCCGGACGACCGATCGAGGCGGCCCGGCCGGTGCGGCCGGGGGTGTTGCCGTCGATGACGCCGGACAGGATCTGGGTGACCGTGTCGGCCACCGGCTGCTCCAGCACCTGCCTGCACTCCTGGGCCGGCAGGGGGATCTCCTTGCCGGCGCTGTCGAGGATCTGCACGACCGGTCGCGGCGGGCAGTAGAGCCCACGGGCGGCGAAGGTGGCGTACGCCCCGGCCATGTCGAGCGGGCTGACCTCGTTCCCGCCGAGCACGAAGGACCCGCCGCGGTTCAGCGGCGCCGACGGCCGGCCACCGGCGAACTGCTTGACGCCCATCGACTCGGCCAGCGAGGCGGCGCCCTCCACCATCTTGTTGACCGCCAGGCGCTCCTCGAGCTGCACGAAGTAGGTGTTGACCGAGTCGTGGGTGGCCCTGATCAGGTTGAAGGTGCCGGACTCGCTGTCCCCGGCGTTCTGCGGCTCGTACGGCCCGCAGCCAACGCACTTGTCGAAGACCTTCGAGGTGTACTTCTGCGGCGCGTAGAGGGTGAAGCTGGTCGGGATGCCCTGGCGGATCGCGTCGGCCAGCACGAACGCTTTGAACGTCGAGCCTCCCTGGAAGCCGCTGGACCCGCCGATGGCCAGGTTGACCTTGGTGTTGCCGGGCCGCTTGCTCTCGGTGTAGCGGCGGTTGACGGCCATGGCCTTGACGAAGCCGGTGCCGGGCTCGACCACGTCGACCGCGACGGCGGCCTGGAACGGGTCGGCGGGCGGGACGGCCTCCTCGGCCGAACGCTGCGCGATGCTCTGGATTCCCGGGCTCAGGGTGGTCTTGATGGTCAATCCGCCGCCGAGCAGGCGGGTCTGGCGTTCCTCACGGGTGTCGCCCAGGGCCGCGCCCAGCGGGGTGTCCTCCAGGGCGCGGCGGATGTAGTCGCAGAAGTACGGCGCCTTCACGCCGGGCGCCTCGCAACCGCTGACGACCGGCTTGATGGTGAACAGCGGACGGCCCGGCTGGGGGCGGTCGGCGCTGGCCTGTGCCCGCTCCTGCTCGGTGATGAAGCCGAGGTCGCGCATCCGGGCCAGGACGGTGTTGCGCCGGGTGATCAGCGTTGCCATGACGCGTTTGTCCTGCAGCGCCTTGACCGGGTCGAAGCGGCCGGGAGTCTGCACGATCCCGGCCAGGGTCGCCCCCTGCGACAGCGTCAGGTCCTTGGCCGGCTTGCCGAAGTAGACGTTGGCCGCTGTGCCGAGGCCGTAGACCCCGTTGCCGTAGTAGGCGATGTTGAGGTACTTCTCCAAGATCTGGTCCTTGGTCTGCGTGCGCTCGATGGCCAGCGCGTAGCGGGCCTCCTTGAGCTTGCGGTCGAAGGACTGCTCGGTCGCGGCGCGCTGGCCCTCCTTGGTGCTGGCGGCCTGCAGCAGGGCGTTCTTGACGTACTGCTGGGTCAGCGTCGAGCCGCCCTGGCTGACCCCGCCGGCCTGCAGGTTCTCGACCGCGGCGCGCAGCGTGCCCTTGTAGTCGATCCCGTCATGGGCGTAGAAGCGGGAGTCCTCGATGGCGATGACAGCCTTGCGGGTCAGCTCGTTGATGTCCTCGAGCTGGGTCTCGACCCGGTTCTCGCGGTAGAGCACGGCGATCCTGGTGCCGTCCGCGGCCAGGATGCGACTGCGCTGGTCCAGGTCGCTCGTCACGAGCTCGTCTGGCAGCACGAGGAACTCGTCGGCGCCGGCCTTCGCTGACAGGCCGAGACCCCCCACGACGGGCAGCGCCGCCCCGGCCAGCAGCAGACCGGTCAGGACGCTGACCAGGAGCAAGGACAGCAGGCGGGCGGGAGCGGGACGTCGGCGAGGCACGGTTCTGAGCGTACGGCGCGTGGGCGGTGTCTGGCGGCGCGTCACCGATCGTCCCGGATGTCGTATGCGCCCCGATGTGGTTCAAACGGACTACCCGAAGATGGGCCTTGTGGGGGCTGTCTCTTTCACGTCAGGGTCCTACGGTGAGCAGGCCACCCCTCGGGCACCCCCTCGGCGTCAGGAACCTGCTGTGATCACCACCCGCACCACTGCTGCGGACTGGACGGCGCTGTCGTCGTGCCGCACAGCCGACCCCGACGAGCTGTTCGTCACCGGAGCGGCGCAGAACCGCGCCAAGGCCGTCTGCCTGGGTTGTCCAGTCCGGACCGAGTGCCTGTCCGACGCGCTGGACAACCGGGTCGAGTTTGGGGTCTGGGGCGGGATGACCGAGCGCGAGCGCCGGGCGCTGCTGCGCCGCCGGCCGGACGTCACGTCCTGGCGCCTGCTGCTCGAGGACGCCCGGGCGAGCCACACCGCCACCGGCTGAGCCTGCCCACGTAGTCCTACGCCGGGACGGCCGCCGCCATGCCGCCGGCGAGGTCGGCGCCGACCGCCCGCAGCCCGTCGAGGTCGTGCACGTCGCCCGGCTGGGCGGCGACCTCCACGACGGGCACGCCCGGGTGCGCGCCGCTGAAGCGCTCCTGCAGCCGGCGCTCGCGCGCCGACAGCGCGACCCGGTCGGCGTGCAGGCGCAGGACGGCGCTGGCCAACTCGTGCCCGCCGCCGGACTCCAGCTGCTGAGCCGCGGCGATCGAGCGCTCGGCCGTCAGCCCTGAGCCCGCCGAGCGGTGCACCCGGTTGACGACCAGGCCGGCGAGCGGCATCGACTCCTGCTCGAGCCGCTCCACGAAGTACGCCGCCTCGCGCAGGGCGTCGCGCTCGGGGGCGGCGACGACGACGAAGGCCGTGCCGGGGGCCTTGAGCAGGTCGTAGGTCGCCTGGGCCCGCTCGCGGAAACCACCGAACATCGTCTCCAGCGCCCCGACGAACTGCGAGACGTCCTGCAGCACCTGCGCGCCGATGATCTTGGTGATGACGCTGGTGAAGACGCTGAAGCCGGCGGTGACGACCTTGAGGTAGGCCTTGCCGCCCGCCTTGGCCGGCGCCAGCAGGATGCGGATCATGCGGCCGTCGAGGAAGGTCGTGAGGCGGTCGGGGGCGTCGAGGAAGTCCAGCGCCGAGCGGGTCGGGGGGGTGTCCACGACGATCAGGTCGTACTCCCCGCTGGCCTTGAGCTGACCGAGCTTCTCCATCGCCATGTACTCCTGCGTGCCGGCGAAGGAGCTGGAAAGAGCCTGGTAGAAGGGGTTCTCCAGGATCTGCGCGGCCTTGTCGCCCTCGGCGTGGGTGATGACGATCTCGTCGAAGGTCCGCTTCATGTCGAGCATCATCGCGTCGAGGGACCCGCCCTTGGCGGTGTCGATGCCGACCACCGCGCGCGGGGTGTTGTCGAGCTCGGTGAGCCCCATCGACTGGGCCAGGCGCTTGGCCGGGTCGATGGTGAGCACGACGGTGCGGCGCCCGCGCTCGGCCGCGCGCAGCGCCAGCGAGGCCGCGGTCGTGGTCTTGCCGACCCCGCCGGAGCCGGTGCAGACCAGGATCTGCGCGGTGTCCAACGTGGTGTCGACGTCGAAGACGGGCGGGGTCTTCATGCCATCCCCTGCTCGCACAGAAGACCGGCCAGCTCGTAGAGCCCGGCCAGGTCGACGCTGTCCGGCAGCAGCGGCAGCTCGTAGGAGTGCCGCTCCAGGGCGCCGAGCGCGTCGCGCCCGCGTTCCTCCAGGGCAACCCGGGTGGCGTGGTCGCCGGCCTCGGCCACCAGGGAGGCGACCAGCTCGGCGGGCGCGTCGAGCCCGGCCTTTTCGAGCCCGGCGGTCAGGGCGGCGGTGTCCAGCGCGCCCTTCTCGGCCGCGCGCAGGTCGGCCGGGTGCAGCAGCGGGGCGCGGACGGCGTTGACGACGACACCGCCGACCGGCAAGCCGATCAGCTCCAGGTCGTGGACGCCGTCGAGGGTCTCCTGCACGGGCATCTCCTCCAGCAGTGTCACCAGGTGCACGGCCGTCTGCGGCGAGCGCAGCACCGCCATCACGCCGTCGGACTGGCTCTTGAGCGGGCCGACCTTGGCCAGACCGCCGACCTCGTGGCTGATGTTGAGGAACCGGGCGATCCGCCCTGTCGGCGGCGCGTCCAGGACGACGGCGTCGTACGCCCTGACGCCCCTGCTCTCGCGCACGACGGCCTCCTTGACCTTGCCGGTGAGCAGCACGTCGCGCAGCCCCGGCGCGATCGTCGTGGCGAACTCGATCGCCCCGATCCGGCGCAGGGTGCGGGCGGCGACACCGGTGCGGGAGAGCTTGTAGAACATGTGCAGGTAGTCCAGCAGCGCGTCCTCGGGGTCGATCGACAGCGCGTAGACGTCACCGCCCCCGGGCGCGACGGCGACCTTGCGCTCCTCGTAGGGCAGCGGAGGCGTGTCGAACAGCTGCGCGAGCCCCTGGCGGCCCTCGACCTCGGCCAGCAGCACCTGCTTGCCGCCGGAGGCCAAGGCGAGTGCGAGCGCGGCGGCGACCGTGGTCTTGCCGGTGCCGCCCTTGCCGGTGACGACGTGCAGGCGCACCTCGGGGAAGTCGGACATCGCCCCAGGGTAGAGGCGGGACCCAGGTAAGGCGGGTCTCACCACCGCGCCAGGGGCTCGGCAGGCAGGAAAGCGCTGCCCAACGACGAATGCCTAGGAGTGTGACGCGGCACAGTTGTTCGCGTCCTGATCCCAGCGGAGCCCCCCATGCACACGCCCCGACCGTCGGCCGAGAGCCTGACCGAGCCCGCCTGGCGGGTCGACGCCGAGTGCCGCAGCAAGAACGCCGTCTACTTCTTCGCCCCGCCGCACTTCGAGCGCAAGGACGAGAAGAAGAACCGCGAGTCGGCCGCCCGGGCGCTGTGCGGAGCGTGCAAGGTGCAGCCGCAGTGCCTGTCGTACTCCCTGACCGTCGCCGAGCCGCACGGCATCTGGGGCGGGCTCAACGAGCTCGAACGCCGCCGGTTGCTGCGCAAGCAGGCGGCCGAGAGCGCCGTCCGGGGTGTGACCGCCTGAGCGCTGGCTAGGCTCCCCCCATGCAGAAGTGGGAGTACGCCACCGTTCCCCTGCTCGTCCACGCGACGAAGCAGATCCTCGACAACTGGGGACAGGACGGCTGGGAGCTCGTCCAGGTCGTGCCCGGTCCCGGCGGCGGCGACCAGCTCGTCGCCTACTTCAAGCGTCCCCTGCCGTGAGCGCCGCCGAGCGCCTCGCTGCTCTCGGCCTGGTCCTGCCGCCGGTGGTGCCGCCGGTCGCGGCGTACGTCCCGGCGGTGCGCACCGGCAGCCTGGTCTTCACCTCCGGCCAGCTGCCGATGGTGGACGGTCAGCTACCGGCGGTCGGCAAGGTCGGCGCCCTGGTCAGCCCCGAGCAGGCCAAGGACCTGGCCCGCACCTGCGCCCTGAACGCCCTGGCGGCCATCGATGCGCTGGTCGGCCTGGACGCCGTCGTACGCGTGGTCAAGGTGGTCGGCTTCGTGGCCAGCACCCCTGACTTCATCGGCCAGCCCGCCGTGATCAACGGCGCGTCCGAGCTGCTCGGCGAGGTCTTCGGCGACGGCGGCCAGCACGCTCGCTCAGCCGTCGGCGTCGCCGCGCTGCCGGTGGATGCGCCGGTCGAGGGGGAGCTCGTCGTCGAGGTCGCCTGATGAGTGCCGGCGCGCCGCCTCCGGAGCTGTTCGAGCGGGCCCGGATGCTGCGCGACGGCCGGATCACCGCCGTCGGCACCCGTGACGCCGCCACCATCGCGCTGCTGCGCGACAGCGCGGCCGGCCCGGAGGTCTATCTGCTGCGCCGGGTGCGGGGCATGGCCTTCGCGGGCGGCATGCACGTGTTCCCCGGCGGATCGGTCGACCCGGCCGACGCCGAGGCCGACCTGGCCTGGGCAGGACCGCCCGCGGCCGAGTGGGCCCGGGCCTTCGGGTGCTCCGAGCCGCTGGCCCGGGCGCTGGTGTGTGCGGCGGTGCGCGAGACCTTCGAGGAGTCCGGGGTGCTGCTGGCCGGGACCCGTGAGGACGAGGTGCTCGGCGACGTGAGCACGGATGAGTGGGAGGCCGAGCGGGCGTCGCTGGAGGCCCGGGAGCAGTCGTTGTCGCAGCTGCTCCTGCGCCGGGACCTCGTGCTGCGCGCCGACCTGCTGCGCCCGCTCGCCCACTGGATCACCCCGGAGGTCGAGGCCAAGCGCTTCGACACCCGCTTCTTCCTGGCCCGGATGCCCGAGGGCCAGGTTTGCCGCGAGGTCGGCGGCGAGGCCGACCAGAGGGTCTGGAGCCGCCCGGCCGACGCCCTGGAGCACGGGCTGCGGATGCTTCCGCCGACGGCCGTTGCACTGCGCGACCTGGCTGCCCACCACGACGTCGAGGCGGCGCTGGCGGCCGAGCGCAGCATCAGCCCGGTGCTGCCCAAGCTCGTCGTCGGCGAGGACGACGAGGTCGCCTTCCTGCTGCCCGGCGACGCCGGCTACCCCGCCTGAGGATGACGCCGGAATGATCAACCCCCGCCGCGTCACCGAGACCGCGTCGGTGCTGCTCGCCCCGAACCCGGGACCGATGACGCTGGAGGGGACCAACACCTGGGTGCTGCGCGCCGCGGACGCCGAGGGGTGCGTCGTGGTCGACCCCGGTCCGCTGCACGAAGGCCATCTGGCTGCCGCCGCCGCCCTGGGGCCGGTCGAGGTCATCCTGCTCACCCACGGCCACCTCGACCACAGCGAGGGGGCCGCCCGGCTGCACGAGCTCACCGGCGCGCCCGTCCGCGCCCTGGACCCCGCCCACCGGCTCGGGACCGAGGGGCTCGTCGAAGGCGACGTCGTGGCGGCCGCCGGGCTCGAGCTGCGGG
>JBBPYI010000059.1:0-8654 GCA_038200075.1 Mycobacteriales bacterium | reverse complement strand
GGATGACGGCCTCGCCGCCCTCGAGGGAGAAGCGCTTCTGCCCGTCGTACTTGGTGTGCAGGAACGACTCGAAGGCCTCGCCGGCGTTGAGCCGCTCCAGCACGTGCAGCTGCTCGTCGCGGTCGGGCTGCTCGGCCTTCTTCTCCAGCCGCTCCTGCAGCCAGACCCGCTCGGCCGGGTCCTGGATGTGCATGTACTCGATGCCGACGGTGCGGCAGTAGGCGTCGCGCAGGACACCGAGCACGTCGCGCAGCTTCATCATCCGATGGCCGGCGAAACCGGCGACGGGGAAGGCGCGGTCAAGGTCCCAGAGCGTGAGCCCGTGGTTGACGACGTCGAGGTCGGGGTGGGTGCGCACCTTGAACTCGAGCGGGTCGGTGTCCGACATCAGGTGGCCGCGCACGCGGTAGGCGTGGATCAGCTCGTTGACCCGGGTGGCGTGGTCGAGGTCGCCCTCGGCGCTGGCCTGCTTGTCGGCGACCCAGCGCACCGGCTCGTACGGGATGTGCAGGCTGGCGAAGACGTCGTCGTAGAAGCCGTCCTCGCCCAGCAGCAGCTGGTTCATGCGGCGCAGGAACTCACCGGACTGCGCACCCTGGATGACTCGGTGGTCGTAGGTGCTGGTCAGCGTGATGGTCTTGCTGATCGCCAGTCGCGCCAGCACCTCCTCGGAGGCGCCGGACCACTCGGCGGGGTACTCCATCGCCCCGACGCCGATGATCGCGCCCGCGCCCTGCATGAGCCGGGGCACCGAGTGCACGGTGCCGATGCCACCGGGGTTGGTCAGGCTGATGGTGGTGCCCTGGAAGTCCTCGGTGGTGAGCTTGCCGCCGCGCGCCTTGCGCACGATCTCCTCGTAGGCAGCCCAGAAGCCGGTGAAGTCCATGGCGTCCGCGCCCTTGATGGCCGCGACGACCAGAGAGCGGCTGCCGTTGGCGTTCTGCAGGTCGATCGCCAGGCCCAGGCCGACGTTGTCGGGGGTGACCAGGACCGGCTTGCCGTCGACCTGGGCGTAGCTGGTGTTCATGACCGGCACGTCCGCGACGGCGCGCACCAGGGCGTAGCCGATGAGGTGGGTGAAGCTGACCTTGCCGCCGCGGGCGCGACGCAGGTGATTGTTGATGACGGTGCGGTTGTCGGCGAGCAGCTTGGCCGGGACGCTGCGCACCGACGTCGCCGTCGGCACGGTCAGCGAGCTCTCCATGTTCTGCACGACGCGGGCCGCCGCTCCCTTGAGCGGACTCGTCGGCGCGCCGGCGGCGGGCGCCGGGGCGGGCTTGCCCGCTGGCACCGGGGCTGCGGGGCCCGCCGGGGTCGGGGTAGCCGCCTTAGGTGGGGCAGCGGCCGGCGTGGGCGCGGCACTGTCGGCCTTGGGTGGGTCGGCGGGGGCGGCGGCCTTGCCGTTGCCGTTCGCGTCACCCTTCGCGGCGTCGGTCGGCTGGTAGTCCGAGAGGAACTCCCGCCACGCCTCCGACACGCTCTCAGGGTCCTTCAAGTACTGCTGGCGAATCTCGTACACCAGCCACTCGTTGGCACCGAAGTCGGTCTGCTGGCCCGGCTGCGTCGACACGCTGCGGTTCGCCTCTTCCCGGTCTTGTTTCACGCTTGTCCCGGCCCACGAGGCTACTCGCCGCACGGTGCTGCCGGACGGCCGGGACCGGTATCGCCGAGGCGGGTCAGGGCAGCCTGCACCCGGGCGCGGCAGGACTGCGGCTAGTTCGACTCCTCGAGGCGGCTGATGGCGCGGATCGTCTGCTGGGCTTCGCGCTCTGCCTCGCTGGCAGGCCGGTCGCCGGGCGCCCCCTCGGCGACCTCGGGGACGGGTGGCTCGGGAGCGGCGTCGGGTGCGGGCACGGTCGACATCTACCCCGTACGACCGGCCCGTCACCTGCGGACCGCAGCGGTTCAGGCGGCGGCGGACCGGCCGCAGGGGCAGGGTGGGGGAATGGACCTCGAAGGACGTGTGGCCGTCGTGACCGGCGCCAGCCGCGGCATCGGCCGGGAGGTCGCCACCGGCCTCGCCCGGGCCGGCGCGACCGTCGTGCTGCTTGCTCGCGACCCCGCCCGAATCGAGCAGGTGGTGGGGGAGCTGGTGGCGACCGGGCTCGACGTCACCGGTGTCGCCGTCGATGTGGCCGATCCCCAGGCCGTACGCGCACTGCCCGAGCGTCTTGGCCCGCTTGCCGCGGTCGACGTGCTCGTCAACGCCGCCGGGGTCATGAGCGAGCGGACGGCCAAGACGTTGCGGACCAGCGACGAGGAATGGCGCCGGGTCATGGGCATCAACCTCGACGGGGTGTTCGCGACCACCGCGGCCTTCGTCCCCGGCATGGTCGAGCGACGTTGGGGGCGCGTGGTGAACCTGTCGGCGTGCCTGGGGCGTATGAGCGGACCGGGTACGGCCGGCGGGCTGGCGCCCTACCGCGTGTCCAAGGCCGCCGTCAACGCGCTGACGAAGAACCTCGCCGCCGAGCTCGGAGACGGTCGCCGCGGCGTGCTGGTCGACGCGGTCTGCCCCGGCCACTGCCGCACCGACATGGGCGGCCCGGATGCACCTCGCAGTGCGGCGGACGGGGCCGAGACGGTCCTGTGGCTGGTCGGGCGCGAATCCGGGCAGACCGGTCTGCTGTGGGAGGACCGGACAACCGTGCCCTGGTGACGCAGACTGAGGCGGTGAAGCGTCTCGGAACGGTCCTGGCCGCCCTCACCCTGCTGGCGGCAGGGTGCAGCGCCGGGGACGCCGCGACGGTCGCTGCCCCCTCACCGGCGACGTCGCCGCTGCCGAGCCCGTCCGCCTCGACAACGCCGAGCGCCAGCCCGCCCGCGCCGAGCCCGTCGGCCGCTGTCCCCAGCCGCTCCGCCGCTGCGCAGCCCAAGGCGCCCGCCGCGCCGGCCGTACGCCTGGTGTGGACGTCCTGCGGTGGTGGCGGCTTCCAGTGCTCGACGCTGCGCGTCCCACTGGTCGACGCCGACCCGAGCAAGGGCACCGTCGCGCTGGCCCTGACCCGCAAGCGCGCAGGGAGCCCGCAGCGCCGGATCGGCTCGCTCGTGGTCAACCCCGGCGGGCCGGGCGCGTCCGCGGTGGGCTACCTGCAGGCCGCGTTCACGCAGATCCCGGCCGCTGTGCGCGACCGCTTCGACCTCGTCGCGTTCGATCCGCGCGGTGTCGGCCGTACCTCCCCGGTGCGCTGCGGCACCACCGCCGAGCTCGACCGCTACTTCGCGATCGACCCCTCACCTGACGACGCCGCCGAGCTGTCGGAGCTGGAGCAGGGCAACGCCCAGCTCGTCGCCGGCTGCCAGCGACGCAGTGCCAAGACCCTGCCGTACGTCTCGACCGCCGACGCCGCGCGTGACCTGGACAAGGTGCGCGCCGCCCTCGGCGACGACAAGCTCACCTATCTCGGCTACTCCTACGGGACCTCGCTCGGCGCGGCCTATCTCGACCGCTTCCCGACCAGGGTCCGCGCCATGGTGCTCGACGGGGGGATCGACCCGACGCTCACGTGGGACCGACTGCTGGAGGGGCAGTCCAAGGGCTTCGACCGGGCGCTGGAGGCCTTCCTGGCCGACTGCGAGAAGACCCGCTGCGCGTTTCGACAGGCGGTCACGGGCGACCTCGGTGCGGCGTACGACCGGCTGGCCGGGCAGGTCGAGAAGGCGCCCCTGTCCGGCGACGCGACCCGCGACGTCGGGCCGTCGGAGTTCTCGCTCGGCGTCGGCGCCGGGCTCTACAGCAAGAGCAGCGGCTGGCCGGCGATCGCGGACGGGCTCGCCGCGGCCGAGAGCGGCGACGGCTCGATCCTGCTCGCCCTCAACGACTCCTATCTGGACCGCACCTCCGACGGCTACCAGAACGTCAGCGAGGCCAACATCGCCGTCAACTGCATCGACCGGCCCTGGCCCCGCGACAGCGGCCCCTATGTCGCCCTCGCCGAACGCGTACGCAAGGACGCCCCGCGCTTCGGCCCGGCTATCGCCCTGTCGGGCCTGGCCTGCGCCGACTGGCCGGTCACCCCCGTGAGCACTCCGCACCCGGTCGTCGGCAAGGGAGCGCCTCCGGTGCTCGTCATCGGCACCACCGGCGACCCCGCCACGCCCTACGCCTGGTCGGTGGCGCTGGCCGGCGGGCTCGAGTCCGGCGTGCTGCTCACCTACCGCGGGGACGGCCACACCGTCTACCGCGTCGGAGCCCCGGCGTGCGTCCGCACCGCCGTCGACCGCTATCTGCTGACCGCTCGAGCCCCCCAGCCCCGCACCTGCTGAGCCCGCCCGGGTGCAAGGGTGTGCGGATGACCTCACGCCCCAGCGTCCGGCGCAAGATCGCGGTCGCCACCTGGCGGGCTCCTCGAGAGGGCCGGCTGCACGCCCGGATGGCCCTGGACGCCACTGCCGTCCTGGACTACTGCGCCCGTCGTCGTGAAGAGAGCGGGGTGATGGTCACTCCCGGCGTGGTCGTCGGGATGGCCTTCCACCGAGGGGTTCTCACCGTCCCCGAATTCCACAACCGGGTCGTCTTCGGGAAGATCAGGCCCTTCACGTCGTACGACGTCGCCTTCGCCGTCGACATCGGCGACGGAGACGACCTGGCACCGACCAAGGTGCGCGCAGTGGACACCAAGACCGTCGTGCAGGTCGCCCGCGAGCTCGAGGAGGGGGCCGCCAGGTTGCGCGCGCGCACCGACAGCGACTACGAGACGACCAGCGGCATCGCCGGCGCGGTGCCCTGGTGGGCGCTGCGACCGATGCTGTCGGCGGCGTCGCTGCTCAACGGCGGCATCGGCGTACGCGCCTTCGGCCAGCCTGCCCACCCACTCGGCTCGATGTTCGTCACCAACATCGGCTCCTTCGGTCTGGACGAGGGCTACGTCGCTCCGGTCCCGCTCGCCCGCGTGCCCCTCTACGTCTGCGTGGGTGCCGTGACCCCCGCGCCGATGGCCGTCGACGGCCAGGTCGTCGTGCGACCGCAGGTGGTCATGACGGCGACCGCTGACCACCGCCTCGTCGACGGCGCCCACGCCGCCAAGCTGGCGCGCTTCGTGCGCACCGCGCTGGCCGACCCAGAGGTGCTCGACGTGATCGCCCCGGTCTGACCGGGTCAGCCGGGCAGGCGCCGGTCTCGAGCCTCCTGCAGCGAGTGCACGCTCGCCCGCAGCGGTTCTGCGGTCGTCAGCGGGCGCTGCGGGACATCACCGGCGCCGGCTTCGAAGGCCGTGAACGCCTCGTGCTCCACGGCCAGCAGCGCCTTGAGCCCGACCAGGTGCGCCGCGACCTGGTCGCTGGCGGCTGGACCATAGCGGGTCAGGTGCGCCACCGCCTCGTTGGCGTCACGCCGGCAGGCCAGCCACACGGCCAGTCGACGCAGCTGCTCGCGATCGCTGTCTCCCACGTGCCGAGCGTGGACCCTCGCGCGTCACCGCGCAGCAGAACGCAGGTTCAGGTCTCGTTCTCCTGATCGGCGTGGCACAGTTTGTGTGGACCGCAGGTCGAGTGCCGGCGGCCGCCACATCCTGAGGCGCCTATGTGCAGCACCACCGAGCGGGCCGTTCGCGAGCTGTCGGTCGGCCTGACCGCGCCCGCCCAGGCCCGACGCTTCCTCACCGAAGCCGGGTGCTCGGAGCACGCCACCCGGCTGCTGGAGTCGGCGGTGCTGCTGGTGAGCGAGATGGTCACCAACGCCGTCCTGCACGGGGCTCCGCCGCTGGTCGTCGAGGTGGACTGCGACGAGCTCAGCATCCAGGTGCGGGTGCGCGATGGCGGGCTCGGCCTGCCCGTACCGCGGCACGCCGACGACAGCGATGAGAACGGTCGTGGTCTGGCCCTGCTCGACGTCCTGTCCGACGACTGGGGCGTCGAGCCCGCAGGCGATGGCAAGACCGTGTGGTTCCGCCTGGTGGCACCGGCTAGCTGACGGCAGGGTGCGTGCCCGCCCAGTCAGGGGCGGCGCGAGGAGTGCAGCCGCAGCGCGAGGTGCACCTGCAGCGCACCGTCGCCGGAGCGCCACCCATCACCCAGCAGTTGGGTGATGCGCTCGAGTCGCTGGTAGAGCGTGTTGACGTGCACGAACAGCTCCTGCGCCGTTCGGGTCAGACTTCCGCCTGCGCCGTAGAACGCCAGCAGGGTACGGACGAGCTCGCTGCCCCGCTCTCGGTCGTAGTCGAGCAGCGGGCCGACCGTCCGAGTGACGAAGCGGTCCAGCTCGGCCTGGCCGGCGGCCGACAGGAGCAGACCGTAGACGCCCAGCTCGTCGCGCCCGGCAACCTCACCGTCTCGTCCGAGCGCCACCAGCACGTCGCAGCAGCGACTGGCCTCCCGGTAGAGCTCTCCGATCTCGACCGCGCCTGCCCCTGGGCCAGCGACCCCGACCGTGACCGGGGAGCCAGCCGCGTCGCCCAGGTGGGCTGCCACCCGGCGGCCAGCGGCGGCGGCGTCGGCGGCAGCGACGAGCAGGACCAGATCCCCGCGGTACTGCCCGCTGGTGCCGGCCGGGCCGTGTGCCGACCGGGCCGCCCGCCAGGCCGCTGTCGACCGGGCCGGGTCAGTCACCCGCACGACCACCAGGACATAGGGCGAGGCCAGGTTCAGCCCGAGATGCAGCGCCCGTCGATGCAGGCCCTCCAGGTCGCGCTGGGGGACGGCGAACAGGTCGTCGAACAGCTCTCCTCGTACGCGGTGCTCGGCCTCGGCGATGGAGCGGTCCTGCAGCAGCAGCAGCGCCGTGACGACGGCCGAGCGCTCCAGGATGCGGACCTCGGCGTCGTAGAGGTCCGGTCCGACGCTCACGACTGCGCCGAGGACCTCGCCGCCCGCGAAGACGGGGGCGACGACGACCGGACTGCCGTCCGCAGCGCGGGAGGTCCTGGCCCGGCGGCCACGTGAACGGGGCAGCGCCCCGTCGGCGATCGCGGACGCGTCAGCGATCTCAGGACCGGCGCACACGAGCAACCGTCCTGTTGGGTCGATGACGAGAAGAGACCCGCCGAGCACGTCCACGACCGCTGCGGCGACCTCGGGCAGGCCGCCGCCGTTCAGCAGGACCGCCGACAGCCTCTCGTGCTCGGCGGCGGCCCGTTCCACCGCTGCGCTGTGCGCCGAGATGACGTCGCTGGCTCGCTGCAGGTCGGCCAGTGCCTTCTTGAGATCTTCGAAGAGCGAGGCCGTCTCGATCGCGACGGCCGCGTGGTCGGCGAGGGACAGCAGAAGCGCGATCTCGTCGGCGGTGAAGGGCCGCGGGCGCCGGTTGGCGGCGTACAGCACGCCGATGGCCCGCTCTCCGAGCCGCAGCGGAACGCCGAGGATCGCGACCAGGCCCTCATCCCTCACCGTCGCATCGATGACGTGCTGGAAGCGGGCGTCGGCGGCGTAGTCGGCCGTGGAGTAGGGCGTCACCGTCTCGGCCACCAGCCCACCAAGACCGGCCCCGAACGGGATGAGGACCTGCTTGAAGGCCTGCGTCTCGATGCCCTCGGTGACGCGCATGTAGGTGCCTCCCCGTGCGTCGTCGGACAGCGTGAGGTAGGCCGCGTCGCTGTCGAGCAGGGCGCGGGCGCGGTGCACGATCGCCTGGAGCACCTGCTCCAGGTCATGCAGGGACGACAGGTCCGAGGCGCTGGCGTATAGGGCGGCGAGGTGGCCCTCACGACGTTCGCGGCCGTCGAGCATGGCCCGCACCTCCAGGGCGCAGGACACCGAGCGGGCCAACCCGGTGGTGTCGCACAGCTCCAGCAGCCGGGACAGCTCACCGGCGGGCGCCTCGCGGGCGAGCAGCAGCAACAGCGCCGACGGACCGTCGCCGGCCTCCAGCAGAGCCTGCTCGGCCGTGCGGTCAAGCACACGTCCGGTCGCAGTGTCCGGCTGGGCGGCGCGGACCTCGCTCCTCATGCGTGGTGTCGACGGCAGCGGACCATGGACCATCCCTACCACCGTGGGTCGCTGTCTGCCGTCACCGGGCGCTCCACCCGCCGTCGAGGACGAAGGCCGAGCCGTTGGCGTACGCGGCGGCGTCCGAGCACAGGTAGGCGGCGAGCTCGGCGACCTCGGACGGCTCGATGAGGCGCTTGATGGCCGGCGCGGCGAGCATGACCTCGGCCACTACCCGGTCCTCGGAAATGCCGTTGGCGGCTGCCTGCGCGGCGATCTGGCCCTCGACCAGCGGCGTGCGGACATATCCCGGGCAGATCGTGTTGGAGGTGACCCCGCGGGCGCCGGCCTCGAGGGCCAGGGTCTTGGACAGTCCCTCCAAGCCGTGCTTGGCGGCTACGTACGCCGACTTGTGCGGCGAGGCACGCAGGCCGTGCACCGAGGACACGTGCAGCAGCCGGCCCCAGTGCTGGTCGTACATGTGGGGCAGCACCGCGCGGCACAGCTCGAACGGTGTCTGGAGCATGAGTCTGAGGATGAGCGCAAACCGCTCGGGAGGGAAGTCCTCGATGGGCGCGACGTGCTGCAGTCCTGCGTTGTTGACAAGCACGTCCGCGCCGGCGACGGGACCGCCCGGCCTGCACACCTCGCGTACGGCATCGCCGTCCGTCAGGTCGGCCACGACGGCCTCGCCGCCGATCGCGTCGGACACCCGGTCCGCGGCTCTCGCGTCGAGATCGATGACGACGACGTGTGCGCCCGCCTCGGCGAGCCGGGAGGCGACGGCGGCCCCG
>JBBPYI010000058.1:0-3097 GCA_038200075.1 Mycobacteriales bacterium | reverse complement strand
GCCCCCATGCCGGTCTCCCAGTCGGTCGCGTGCACCACCTGCGCACCGTCGCACAGCGCCCTCACCTGCTCGGACGCTGCCCCTACGACGACGACAACCGGGTCGCACCCGCCCTCGTGCAGGAGCCGGATGCCGCGGCGCACCAGTGGCTCTCCGCCCACCTCGATCAGCGCCTTGGGCCGGCCCATGCGCCGGCCAGCACCCGCCGCCAGCAGCAGCCCAGCCACCGTCATGCGTCCTGCCCACAGCAGCGCCCGATGAGGGGGGTGGCAGGACGCAAGGGGGTGGTCATGCGGTCACGGGCTCGCGGAGCGGGCCGTCCTGGTGGATCGTGCCGGTGGTGGCAGCCAGCGGTCGGCCCGAGCCGCCCCAGCGGTTCTGCACGATCTCTGCCGCGATGGACACCGCGGTCTCCTCTGCGGTGCGGGCGCCGAGGTCGAGGCCGACCGGGGAGTGCAGCCTCAAGATCTGCTCCTCCGGCACGCCGTTCTCGCGCAGCCGTCGCAGGCGGTCGTCGTGGGTGCGGCGGCTGCCCATGACGCCGATGTAGCCGGCCGGCCCGCGCAGCGCCACCTCGAGCAGCGGCACGTCGAACTTCGGGTCGTGGGTCAGCACGCACAGCACGGTGCGCTCGTCGACCTCGGTGCTCTCCAGATAGCGGTGCGGCCAGTCGCAGACGACCTCGTGGGCCTCCGGGAAGCGTCTGGCCGTCGCGAAGACCGGACGGGCGTCGCAGACGGTCACGCGATAGCCCAGGAAGACCCCGATCCGGCTGACGGCGGCGGCGAAGTCAGTGGCACCGAAGACCAGCATCCGCGGCGGCGGGGTGAAGGACTGCACGAAGACCGTCACGTCGTCGATGCGCCGCTCGCCCTGCGGGCCGTAGTGCCGGTCACCGGTCTGCCCGGCCGCCAGCATCCCCCGGGCGTCGTCGGTGACGGCGACGTCGAGCCCCTCCACCCCCAGCGAGCCCAGGGCGTACGCCGCGCCGACCAGCAGCTGGGCTCCGAGCCGCGCCGGACCGCTCACGACGGTCGCCAGCGCGACCGGCTCGTCGACGGCCTCCCGCTCGGCCCAGGCGCCGAGCAGCTCCCGGTCGGCCGGGGCAACCAGGACCTCGAGGGTTCCTCCGCACGTCAGCCCGACGGCGAACGCGTCGTCGTCGCTGTAGCCGTAGGTCTCCACGACCGCGCCCTCGCCGGCCAGCACCCGCTCGGCGGTGCCGTAGACGGCGCCTTCGACGCAGCCGCCGGAGATGCTGCCGAGCGCCTCACCCGTGACGCTGACGGCCATGGCGGCACCGGGCGGACGGGGCGAGCTGCCCTTGGCACCGATGACGGTGGCGACGGCGAACGGCTCGCCGGTCGCGAGCAGGACCCGCAGCCCCTCGGCGATGTCACGCACGGACGACCGCCCGCCTGCTCGCGCCCCGCACCACGGCCGCGAGCTCTTCCAGGGCGGCCAGGCTGTGGCCTTCGACGAAGTCGTCCACGTGTGGCAGCGCCGCGGCCATCCCCCCGGCCAACGGCTGGTAGCCGGGCGCGGCCTTGCGGGGGTTGGACCACACGACCCGGTGGGCGAGCCGGTGCAGCCGGGCGACCTGCTCGCCCAGCAGCGTGGGGTCGCCCTGCTCCCAGCCATCTGACAGCACCACGACGACAGCGCCCCGGGCCGTGCCGCGCTGGCCCCACTGGTCCAGGAACTGCTTGAGCAGGTCTCCGAGCCGGGTGCCTCCGCCGGCGTCCACGAGGGTCTCGGCCACCGCCGCCATCGCCGTGTCGGGGTCGCGCAGCGCCATTTCGCGCGTGAGCCGGGTCAGCCGGGTGCCGAGCGCGAAAACCTCCGTCGGCGCCCCTCGCCGGGACGCGGCGTGAGCGAATCTGAGCAGCGCCTCGGCATAGCTCTCCATCGACCCGCTCACGTCCACCAGCAGCACCACCCGGCGCGGCCGGCTGGTCGGTGACCGCCGGCGCAGCGGGGCGGGCTCGCCGCCGGCAGCCAGCCAGGCGCGCAGGGTGCGGCCGCCGTCGACGCTTCCACGCAACGACGGTCGCAACCGCCGGGTGGTGCGCCGCTCCCCCGGCAGTCGCAGGGCTGCCAGCAGCCGGCGCAGGTGCTCCTTCTCCTGCGGTGTCATGGTGGCGACGTCGCGGTGCCGCAGCTGCTCCACGGCGCTCGCGGCAGCGCTGAGCGACTCGCCCGCCTGCTCCTCGCCCTCGTCGTTGCTGCCGACCCCAGGCTCGGCGACCAGGCGCAGCTCCCGCTTGTTCAGCCGCTGGCGGCGCACGACCGCGCCCGGCCGGTCGCCGAAGTAGGCCGCGAAGGCGATGTCGTAGCGGGCCAGCTCGTCAGGGGTGCCGCACAGCGTGAGCCGCCCGGCCCAGTAGACGTCGGCTCGCCGCGTCGCGTCGAGCTCGGCGAGCGCCGACACGGCTGCGTGCACCCGGTCGGTGGAGGCGGCCACCCCCATCCCCCGCAGCGTCGCTGCGAGACCGACGAGGCTGTCGACGACGTCGTACGGCCCCTGTGTCGACATCGGCTAGCCGCCCATGATCGCCGTGGCGATCATCTGCTGGACGTCCAGGCGCTTGGCGTGCGACTGGTCCTCGCGGTACTTCAGGACCGCACCGAGCGTGGCGGTCGCGAGGCCGGCGTCCAGGCGCTCCGCGCCCAGGGCGACCAGGGCGAGGGTCCAGTCGATGGACTCGGCCACCCCCGGCGGCTTGAGCAGGTCCTGGGCGCGCAGCACCCCGACCGCCCGGGCGACCTGCTCGGTCAGCGCGGCCGAGGCCTCCGGCACGCGCTGGCGCACGATGGCGACCTCGCGGTCGAAGTCGGGGTGCTCCACCCAGTGGTAGAGGCAGCGCCGCTTGAGCGCGTCGTGCACCTCGCGGGTCCGGTTGCTGGTGACGACCACGATCGGCGGCACCTCGGCGCGCACCGTCCCGAGCTCGGGCACGGTGACGGTGTAGTCCGACAGCACCTCGAGCAGGAACGCCTCGAACTCGTCGTCGGCCCGGTCGACCTCGTCGACGAGCAGCACCGCGGGGGTGGTCTCCAGCGCGGCCAGCAGTGGGCGGGCCAGCAGGAAGCGGCG
>JBBPYI010000057.1:0-9866 GCA_038200075.1 Mycobacteriales bacterium | reverse complement strand
CCGTGGGACCAGCAGTGGTCGCTGCGCCTGCAGCAGGTGCTGGCCTTCGAGACCGACCTGCTGGAGTACGACGACCTGTTCACCGGCTCGGTCGTGGTGGAGCGCAAGGTCGCCGGGCTCATCGAGCAGGTGCGCGCCGAGGTCGACCGCGTTCAGGCGATGGGCGGTGCGGTCGCGGCGGTCGAGAGCGGCTACATGAAGAGCGCGATGGTCGCTTCGCACGCCGAGCGCCGCCGGCGCATCGAGGCCGGTGAGGACGTCGTCGTGGGCGTCAACCGCTTCCAGAGCACAGAGCCCAACCCGCTCACCGAGGACATCGACAAGGCCATCATGACGGTCGACCCGGAGGTGGAGCAGCACGCGATCGACGCCGTCCGGGCCTGGCGGGCCGCCCGCGACGCCGCGGCGGTGGACGAGGCGCTGCTGGCGCTGCGCGACGCGGCGCAATCACACGAAGGTCGGCCGGACGTCAACCTGATGCCCGCCACCGTCGCCTGCGCCAAGGCTGGGGTCACCACGGGGGAGTGGGCCGGCGCGCTGCGCGAGGTCTTCGGTGAGTACCGCGCCCCCACAGGGGTCTCCGGTGCCGTCGCCCACGGCGAGGCGGGTGAGGCGATCTCGGCCGTACGCGCCGCGGTGAAGCAGACCGGTGAGGAGCTGGGCGTACGCCTGCGCTTCCTGGTCGGCAAGCCCGGCCTGGACGGGCACAGCAACGGCGCAGAGCAGATCGCCGTACGCGCCCGTGACTGCGGCTTCGAGGTCGTCTACCAGGGCATCCGGCTCACCGCGGCCCAGATCGTCGCGGCGGCCGTCGAGGAGGACGTGCACGTCATCGGGCTGTCGATCCTGTCCGGCTCGCACATGCAGGCCGTCCCGTCGGTGCTGGCCGGGCTGCAGGCAGCCGGCATCGGCGAGGTGCCCGTCGTCGTCGGCGGCATCATCCCCGACGGCGATGCGCGCCGGCTCAAGGAGCAGGGCGTCGCGGCGGTCTACACCCCCAAGGACTTCGAGCTGACCGCGATCATGCGCTCGGTCGTCGACGTCGTGCGCACCGCGAACGGCCTGCCCGCCCTGTAGCGCTCCCTGCTCGGGAGGCGGGGCGGTGCCGGATCGGCGACGCTGGCCGCGTGATCGACCCCTACGAGTGCTGGCTGCACCGCGAGCAGGTCCCGGCCTTCCTGGCCGGCTACGCCCTGGCTGCGCGTGAGGCCGTCGACGTCGACGACGTACTGGACCGCCTGCTGGACACCGACGTCGGCCGCGGCCGCGGGCTGGTGCTGCCCGTGGGTGGTCCGCTCCGGATGGAGCTCGGCGCCGAGCCGGGCACGGGGGCGGTCGAGGTGCGGGCCTTCCCGACCGGACCGGGGGCCGACGAGCTGCTGGCTGCGCTGCGGCCGCTCGGAGCGGTCTACGGGCGCTAGCTAGTCCTTGCGGTTGCGGTGGCTGCGCCGCATCCCCGGGGTGGGACGGCGGGCGTAGCCACCGGCCGAGGTCAGCGCCTTGCCGGCCGCAGGGCTCTTGTCGCCGACCCGCACGCCGACCGCCTCCAGCACACGGCCGACCAGGGGGAGCAGGACCGCGAACAGCACCCAGGTGCGTATGCGCGAGGACAGGAAGGCCAGGATCACGTGTGCAGCCTGCCCGGCTTGATCTCGGTCATGCCAGCCGGGGTCGACCGAAGCGCACGGACACGCCGGGCGAGTAGAGCACGTGCGGCGGCCCGACCGGGGCCGGCAACCCGGCGGCGGTGACCAGGTCATCGCTGAGCTCGAGCAGCTCGGCGCGGTGCAGCGGCCACGGCTCGTGGGCGACCGGCGCCCAGGCGGTCCGGCCGCCGGGCAGCCGGCTGAACAATCCCCACCGGGCGGTGAGGAACAGCGACAGCTCGTCGGAGCCGACCGGCGCCCCGGGCCGCACCACGATCCGTCCGCCGACGCCGCGAGGACCGGGCCAGCGGCGGGAGGTCTCGTACGCCACCGTGTCCAGGCCGTGCCGCACCCGCATCCGGGCCCAGCGGTACGGCAGGGCGTACGCCGCCTGCGCCGTGAGAACCGGCAGCAGCCGCGCCGCCTCCAGCGAGCGGAAGACCACCCCCCGGCGGCCCTGGTCGTCGGTGGCGTAGAGCCGCACGTTGGTCTCGGCGAAACGCGACAGATACGGCAGGGGAGGGGTTCCCAGCACGCTGACCCGTGACATGACGAAGGGGATGAGTCCGACGTAGGTGACGCCGTCCAGCAGATCCGGTCGGGTGCTGGTCGGCAGCAACGGCGCCACGACGGACGGCTCGACCGGCCAGTGCAGCATCGTGAGCTCGCCCCAGGTCTGGCGGAAGACCGGGTGGCGGACGGCGAGCGGAGGGGTCTCGGACAGCGGCTGCAGCACCCGCCGACCGTACGTCGCTAGCGCGTCGTCAGCACCGCCGAACCGTCACGGCCGGCCCGGACCGGCGTTGATCCCGCCACGGTCAGGACGGCTCCCGGCCGCAGGCCCGTCACGCGCACTGTCGATGCGCCGTCCGAGGTCATGGCGACCGCCACGGAGGAGGCGCCGGACAGGCCGGCGCGGGTGCCGTCGACGGTCAGCGAGGCGATGCCGGTCAGGTCCAGCGACAGTGCGTCCGAGCGGGGCGCGAAGCCGGAGCGCTGCCAGGTCTGGTCGATGACGATCGCGGGGGAGGGGTCGCCGGGGACGTCCGCGCTCTCGGCCTTGTGGACCGAGATGACGGGGTCGGCCAGCGCCGTCGAGTGCGCCCGGACCGACGCGATGGTGCCCGGCTCGGAGGTGCGGGCCGTGAGCTCGCGCAGCCAGTAGGCCCCCGTCGTGCCGATGCCCAGCTCGGGGCGGCTCAGGTTCGGGTACCAGCTGTAGTCGATGCGCGCCGCCGTGCGCTCGCGGGTCGTGCGTCCGAGCTGACGGGTCGGCGGTGCGAAGGCGTCCTGCGAGGCGTAGGACAGGTGGCCCTCCGCCGGGTAGAGCTCGGCGTGGTAGCGGTATCCGCGGGTGTCGAAGGCGTTGATCTGCTCCTGCACCGACGAGATGGGCACCAGCTCGTCGATGACGCCGCTGGCGATGACCCACGGCACGTGCCGGGCGTTGCCCACCAGCGCCAAGGTGTCGCCGTCCTCGGTGCAGCGCCCGCCGGTCGCGCCGCTGCGCACGTCCCCGCGCAGCCGGATGCCGCAGGTCGGGGGCCCGGCGATGGACAGCGCCTTGGCGAACAGGTCGGGGTAGGCCAGGCCCAGCTTGTAGGCGCCGTAGCCGCCCATCGAGTAGCCGCTCACCACGGTGCGCTCGGGGTCCAGGGTGAAGCTGGACGCCAGGCGGTTCCACACCTCCCAGAAGTCGACCTCGGCCTCGTCGAAGTACCACATGTCCGGGCCGCGTCCGAGGGTCGACGCGCAGATCGAGCGCCGGTCCTCGCAGGTCTGCTGGACCTGCTGGGGGTCCAGTGCGCCGTACTGGTTGTGCATCACCGACAGGCTGTGCAGCATCCAGGTCAGGGGCGTCGGGCGCGACGGGTCGTAGTCGCGGGGGACGTACACGGCGTACGGCTGGACGCGGCCGAGGAAGTTCGGCTTCAGGTCGGTGGTGGCGCCGGCGTCGTTGGCCACGATGCCCTGGCCGAGGTCGAGTGCGCTGACGAACCAGCGGTTGCTGTAACCGCGCACGATCGGCTCCGGGGTAGCCCGTCGCGAGGCCAGCTCGCTCCAGCGCACGTCCTGTGAGAACTCCGACACGTCCTTGAGCAGCAGCGCCTCCGCCTGGTGGTCCTCCATCCAGTAGTTGCCCATGTCGGCGGCGCGGCGGGCGGCCGTCGTGCCCGCCTTGTTGGCGGCGATGCCGTGCTTGTACTGCTGCGGCTCCTGCTCCACCGACCGGTAGCTCACGTTGTAGGGGGCGGCCGACCCCGGCGCAGTGCCCATCGACGGCGCCATGCCGTCACCGGCGGCGTTGGCCAGGCCGGCGGCCAAGCGTACGCGCCAGGTCCCGGCGACCGGCAGCGTGGCGCGCGGCACGCGCAGGACGAACGAACGGGCGTTCTTGTCGACGGTCAGACCTCGCGACAGGTCGGTGCGGGCCCCGCTGCGGGCGTCGACGAGCCAGGCGCCGCGGCTGCTGACGACCAGCGCCCGGTCGATGCCGGGGGAGCGCACGCCGACCCCGGCCGGCCAGGTCGCGACGCCGTCCTGCGTGGAGGCATTGGTGTCCAGCGCCCAGACCGCGACCGGGATCGACGGGTCCACCAGGGTGTTCCAGTCCACCCGCCAGTAGGAGGCGGAGCGGTCCACGCCGATCGCGTTGCGAAAGACGTCGGCGCCGTTCATCATCGCCGGGCCGTCCGGGTAGGTCGCCGTCCCGTCGTAGTTGGCCAGCCGGGCCACCGACTGCTGACCGCTGCCGGCGAGGTTGGCCGCCCCCCGGTCGTCGTAGAGGAAGTCCGACCAGTACGACGCACCGCCCGCGAGGCGACCGGTGCCGCTCGTGCGCGGGAACGCCTCGGCAAACGGCCAGCCCTTGGCGACCGGCAGCTGCGGCTCGACCTTCAGCCCGGCCAGCGGCACGCCCGTGGGCATCCCGGTGACGGCGGCTGTGGTGGGCGCGGCGCTGCCCGGCGTGCTGGGAGCGGCCGAGACGGCGCCGGCGGTGAGCAGGCCGGCGGCCAGGGCAAGGGCGGTGATCGAGCGCAGCACGGGGGACCTCCGAGGTCGTGTTGCCCGCATGTTTCGACACGCGGCGTGCAGTCTCCTGCCGCGGCCTACCATCGTGGCCGTGCGCCTCGTCATCGCGACCTGCTCGGTCGACTACGTCGGACGGCTGACGGCTCACCTGCCGAGCGCAACCCGGCTGCTGCTGGTCAAGGCCGACGGCTCGGTGTCGATCCACGCCGACGACCGGGCCTACAAGCCGCTGATGTGGATGAGCCCGCCCTGCACCACCATCGACGTCGACGGCGTCTGGACGGTCATTAACAAGGCCGGTGAGCAGCTCGTCATCACCGTCGAGGAGGTGCTCAGCGACGTCTCGCACGCGCTCGGCACCGATCCCGGACTGGTCAAGGACGGGGTGGAGAAGCACCTGCAGGAGCTGCTGGCCGACCGCTGCCATGTGCTGGGCGCCGGCTGGACGCTGATCCGCCGCGAGTACCCCACCGACATCGGCCCGGTGGACCTGCTGTGCCGCGACGACACCGGCGCCCACGTCGCCGTCGAGATCAAGCGGCACGCCGAGATCGACGGCGTCGAGCAGCTCACCCGCTACCTGCAGCGGTTGTCGACCGTGCTCGGCCCGGTCCGCGGGGTGCTGGCGGCGCAGAGCTTCAAGCCGCAGGCCAAGGTGCTCGCCGCCGACCGCGGGATCGTGTGCGTCCAGCTGGACTACGACGAGCTGCGCGGCATGGACGCGCGGACCCCGACGCTGTTCTAGGCCGGTTCGACCGGCAGCAGCTCGTGCAGGTCCAGCAGGGTCAGCATGCGTACGAGCATGCTCGGGGGATGGGCCAGCACCAGCCGCCCGCCCTGCTCACGGGACTGGCGGGACGCCGACGTCAGCACCTTCAGGCCGGTGGCGTCGACGAAGTCGACATCGGTCAGGTCGAGCACCACGGTCGGAGCGGCCGTGACCAGCGGTGCCAGCTGCGTGCCCAGGGCCTCGCGGGTCGCCAGGTCCAGCTCGCCGCGGACCGCGGCCACCAGACGCAGCTCGGAGCGCTCGACGACGTCGACCCGGACCTGCACAGCTCCCCCATGTCAGCAGCAGGCACGCGCGCCGGACGGCAGGCGTGAACACGAGGCTGTGGGCTCAACCGGGGACGATCATGCCCTACGTCGGATCAGGTGGCCTGCGTGACACTGGCCACCACTTCGAGGGCGACGTCGCGCAGCTTGCGGTTCTCGTGCTGCGAACGCTGTCGCAACGCGCCGAACGCCTCGTTCTCCTCAATCCCGCCGCGAGCCATGAGCACGCCCTTTGCCTGCTCGATCACGGCCCGACTGCGCAGCGCATGGGTCAGCTGTTCGGCGGTGGTGACTGCCATCCCGTAGAGGCGGGCGTTGGCCAGCGCTATTGACGCGCGGGCGCAGAACAGCTCGACCAGCGCCGAGTCGACCTCGCCGAAGCCGCCCACCGTGGTGCTGAACAGGTTGAGTGCGCCGACGCTGCGTCCCCCGGCTACCAAGGGCGTTGCCAGGAACGCCGTGACGCCCAGGCGTCGCGCGGCCTCGGTGAAGTGCGGCCAGCGCTCGTCGACCACCGACAGCTCGACGGCATACCTGTGGACCTCGCGCGCCGCGGCCAGACAGGGGCCGATGCCGGCGGCGTACTGCACCTCGTCGAGCTCCAGGGCCAGCGGGCCGGTGTGTGCGGCGGTGCGCGGACCGGGTTCCTCAACGAGCGTCACGCTGGCGGCGGCGCAGTCGGCAACGGTGCGCAGCGCCAGCTCGGCCACCCGCTGCAGCAGCGTCGGCAGGTCGGCGTCGTCGACCAGCATCTCGCTGAGCTCGGCCACCGCGTCGGTAACGTCGGCGCCGCGATCACGGTCGTCCGGAACTGCGTTCCCCATGTCCATCACCACCCCCGGACAGGACGCTACTGGTCCGGCTGGGAGCATGGCCGGCAGACGCCGCCTCGGGCGGCGCGACGACAGGGAGATGCAGTGGCGCGGGAGTTCAGCAAGGTCGGTGTCGTGGGGCTGGGCACCATGGGTGCGGGGATCGCCGAGGTGCTGGCCCGCTCGGGCCTGCAGGTCGTCGGCGTAGAGCACGACGACGCGGGACTGGAGCGGGCCCGGGGCCACCTGGCTGCCTCCACCGGTCGGGCGCTGGCCAAGGGCAAGCTCACCCAGGACGACGTCGACGAACTGCTCGGTCGCATCTCGACCGGGACGGACCTGGCCGCCCTCAAGGACTGCGAGCTGGTCATCGAGGCCATCCCGGAGCGCATGGAGCTCAAGCAGGAGCTGTTCGGCAAGCTCGACGCCCTGCTGTCGGCCGACGCGGTGCTGGCGACCAACACCTCCGCGCTGTCGGTGACCGAGCTCGCCACCGGCACCTCCCGCCCGTCCAAGGTCGTCGGGCTGCACTGGTTCAACCCGGCGCCGGTCATGGGCCTGGTCGAGGTCGTGCGCACCGTCGTCACCGACCCGTCGGTCGTCGAGGACGTGCAGGGACTGGTCGAGAAGGTCGGCAAGACCGGCGCCACCGCCGGCGACCGCGCCGGCTTCATCGCCAACGCCCTGCTCTTCGGCTATCTCAACAACGCCCTGCGGATGTACGAGGCGCGCTACGCCTCCCGCGAGGACATCGACGCCGCGATGCGCTTCGGCACCGGCCACCCGATGGGACCGCTGGCGCTCCTCGACCTGATCGGCCTGGACAGCGCCTACGAGATCCTCGAGACGATGTACACGCAGTCGCGCGATCACCGTCACGCGCCCGCGCCGCTGCTCAAGCAGTACGTCACGGCCGGCCTGCTCGGGCGCAAGAGCGGCCGGGGCATCTACACCTCCGCCGGGCCCGACTCCTCCGAGGTCGTGGCCGACGACAGCACGCCGACAGCGAGCGCCGCGACCCCCCGTACGGTCTCGCGGATCGGCGTCATCGGCACCGGGACGATGGCCAGCGGCATCGTCGAGGTGTGTGCCAAGAGCGGTTACGACGTCGTCTTCCGCGCCCGCGGCGAGGACAAGGTGGCGGCGGTCCAGAAGAAGATCGAGGGCTCGCTGGACAAGGCGCTTCAGCGCGGCAAGCTGACGGAGGAGGACAAGACCGCGACGCTCGGCCGGATCACCGGGACGACCTCGTTGGACGACCTCGCCGACTGCGACCTGGTCATCGAGGCGGTCGTGGAGGACCTGGCGATCAAGAAGGCGCTGTTCTCCGCGCTGGATGAGATCGTCAAGCCAGGAGCCATTCTCGCGACCACCACGTCCAGTCTGCCGGTCATCGAGTGCGCGCAGGCCACCTCGCGTCCCTCCGACGTGGTCGGCATGCACTGGTTCAACCCGGCCACCGTCATGAAGTTGGTCGAGGTCGTGCCCACCGTGACCACCGCCGACGACGTCATCGCCACGGTGCTCGAGGTGTGCGGGCGGGTCAAGAAGCACCCGGTGCTCTGCGGGGACCGGGCCGGCTTCATCGTCAACGCGCTGCTGTTCCCCTACCTCAACGACGCGGTCAAGATGCTCGAGGCGCACTACGCCGAGATCGACGACATCGACTTCGCGATGGTCAAGGGCTGTGGGCATCCGATGGGGCCGTTCGCGCTCATGGACGTCGTCGGGTTGGACGTGACGCTGGCCATCCAGCGCACGCTGTTCGAGGAGTTCCGCGAGCCGGGCGACGTGCCCGCGCCGATGCTCGAGCACCTCGTACGCGCCGGCTACCTCGGCCGCAAGACCGGTCGTGGCTTCCGCGACTACAGCAGGCGGTAGTGCCCAGCGGTTCGCGGCGCGCCGCCATGCGCGCCGCGGCCCTGGACGCGCTGCGCCGCGACGACGAGTCCGGCGCGCGCTTGCCGCCGGGCGAGCGGGTCGAGGACGGCTACGTCGTCCGCTCGGTCGCCGGGACAGCCTCGGCCCGGCCGTACCGCTGTCCGGGGTGCGATCAAGAGCTGCGGGCGGCGATGCCGCACGTCGTGGCCTGGCCCGAGGGCCGACCCGACGACCGGCGGCACTGGCACACCGCCTGCTGGAGCGCGCGTGAGCGCAGGGGCGTCAAGGTGCACCGCAGCAAGAACGCCCCCCGCTACGGCTGAGCCCTCCTGCTTGCGTCCTGCGTAGCGGCCACCGTGATGCGGGGGTGTGCAGGACGCACGGGCGTACGACGCTAGGGTCGCTGCTCGTGCCTGAGATCCGCGCCAACACCGTCCTGCCGGCCGAGCGGCGCGACGTCGTACTGCACACCGCCGACGGCCTCGAGCTCGTCGGCGAGCTCGCCCTCCCGCTCGGACGACCGCCGATCGCGACCCTCTTGTGCCTGCATCCGCTGCCCAGTGGCGGCGGCTTCATGGACAGCCACCTGCTCAAGAAGGCGTCCTACCGGCTGCCGGCGCTCGCCGACCTGGCCGTCCTGCGCTTCAACACCCGCGGGACGACGAGCCCGCGGGGGACCAGTCAGGGCGCCTTCGGCGAGGGCGCGGACGAGAAGTACGACGTCGCCGCAGCACTGGACCTGTGCGAGGCGGAGAACCTGCCGGCGATCTGGCTGGTGGGGTGGTCGTTCGGCACCGACGTCTCGCTGATGCACGGCTGCGACCCGAGCGTGGTCGGAGCCGTGCTCATCAGCCCGCCGCTGCGCTTCTCCGCAGAGTCCGATCTGACTGCCTGGGCCGAGTCGGGCAAGCCGCTGACGGCGATCGTGCCTGAGCTCGACGACTACCTGCGCCCGGAGCAGGCACGTCAGCGCTTCGCCGTCGTGCCGCAGGCCGACGTGGTCGCGGTGGATGGGGCCAAGCACCTGTTCGTCGGCTACACCGAGCGGGTCCTCGACGAGATCGTGCGCCGGGTCGCACCCGACCGCTACCCCCTGCCGACGACGTACGAGGAGCAGAGTCGGCCGGTCTAGCGGAAGCTGGGCGTCGTGCTCTGCAGGACACGGGCATGCCCGCAGGCCGGGTCGGGCGCTCCGATCCGGCTTAGGGCTGTCTTGCTGGGGGTGGGGCTGGCTGACGTGGTGCGGGTCAGTCGCCCTGGGGTCGTCGATACCGGTGGGGGTGTCGCCGGAAGATCCAGCCGCCTCGGGTGGTCCAGGCGATGGTGCCGTCGGGTTCGGCTGTGACGGTGAAGATGGCGTGCTTGGCGCGGTGGTGGTGTCGGCACAGGCATTGCAGGTTCTGCTCGCTGGTCATCCCGGCTGGCCAGGGGATGCGGT
>JBBPYI010000056.1:0-5994 GCA_038200075.1 Mycobacteriales bacterium | reverse complement strand
GTCGAGACCGTCTGCCACGGTGACATCGCGCCGTACAACGCCGTGTTCCAGGACGGTCGGCTCGTCGGGCTCATCGACTGGGACTACGCCATGCCAGGACCCCGGCTGTGGGACCTGGGATACCTCGCCTACCGCTTCATCAGCCTGACGCCAGCCGGTCAGCGAGACGGCCGTCCGGGGTCGGGACCGCCCGCCGAGCAGTGGCGGCGCGTCGCCCTGCTGTGCGCGGCCTACGGCGGGATCGAGCCGGCCGAGGTGGTCGGCTGGGCGGCCCGGCGACTGGAGGACCTGATCGCGTACTCCTACGCCGAAGCAGCCGGTGGCAACGCCGCCCTGCAGCACACGATCGACCAGGGTCACGTGCGGCTCTACGAGGGCGACCTCGAGTGGGTGCGCGGCCTGCTGCGAACCGTCTGAGACGGAGGTTCCTCGCTACGGCTGCGCTCGCTCCGAGCGACCGCTAGTCCAGGAAAGTGGCTGTTGCACAGACGTTCTGGACCGCGTGTTTTGTCGGACCCTTGGGCTTGGATGGCCCTATGGCAGTCGGTCAGGGGGTCCTTGCTCCGGTCTTGGACGTGGCCGTCCTGACCGTGCTGGAGGGGCGGGTCGAGGTGCTCGCGCTGGACCGGTGCGCCGCGCATGGCGCCCGGTTGCGGACGGTGCTGGAGTTGCACGCGGTGTTCACCAGAGCCGGTGTGCGGGAGGCCACCACGGCGACGGTGGCCTTGCTGGAGCAGAGCTCTGAGCACGCCGCCGGCACCCTGTTGGACCAGGCGTTGCTGCTCAGCGGCCTGCCGGGTGGGTTGGAGGCGGTCGAGTGCGGTCTGCTGTCGGAGCAGCAGGCCGTCGCGGTCACCCGCAAGCTCCTGCCCGCCTCCCCTGAGGTGCAACTGGTCGTGTGGCAGCGGCTGCAGTCCCAGCTGCTCGCAGCGTTCGAGCAAGGCGTGGTGCTCCCTCCCGGGCGGCTCGGTGAGCTCGTCGGCGGCTGGGTCATCAGCGCCGACGCTGCTGCGGCCGAGGCCCGCCGCAGGGCCGCGAGCAAGGACGGGGCGGTCAGCTACCGCCGGCGCGATGACGGGCTGGTCGACATCACCGTGTTCGGGCTGAGCGGCCCGGACGCCCAGGCGGTGCTGTCCCGCATCCGCGATCGGTCCCGGCCGTGGGGCGGCGATGACGACCGCAGCGACGGGGCCCGCCGGCGTGACGCCGCGATCAGCCTGTGGCTCGGGCGCGACCAGCAGCCACTGCGCAACAGCTCCAACCCGTTCGACGACGACGATGCCTGCCCGTACATCCCGGCTGCGGTCGCGGCCGGCGGCGCCCGCTGCGGCTGCCGCAACGGCGAGATCGTGCCGTGCGGGATCGGCGTCACACTGCTGCTGCCGCTCGGCGCCGCCCTGGGCACCACCGATGAGCTGGCAGTGCTGCACGGCCACGGACCGATCGAGCCCGACCTGGCCCGCGCGGTGCTGCACCACGCCCCGGTCATCCGGCCGGTCTGGGTCGACGAGCACGGCAGGGCTGTCGCGGTCGGTGACAGCACCAGCAGCCCACCCCGCGGCGACCCCACCGCCGTCCGCCAGCCGCTGCTCGCCCTGGCGGCCAGCCGACCACCCCGGCTGCACCCCCGACACCCCGACGACCACCCCCCGCCGCCGGCTGCCCGCACGGTGGCTGACGGCGCCGAGCCTGGATCGCTGCTGCCCCGCTCGACGGTCCGGCTGGGTTGGTGGCAGCGGCCGGTCCGGCTGCCCCAGCTGCTCACCGGCCCGCACCCGACCGGCAAGCCCGGGGCCTACCGGCCCTCCACCCGGCTGGTCGGCTCCTCCGCGTCCGCAGTTCACGGTGTGGGTGGCCCGGCTGTGGGCAGTGGGCCGTGCGCTGCGACCTCGACCACGACCGAGCCCACCCGCACGGCCCGACCTGCCCGTGCAACCTCGGACCACTGTGCCGACACCACCACCGACTCAAGCAGAGCCTGCTGCACAAGACCCGCCGCGACGACGGCGTGCACTGGACCAGCCCCACCGGCCGCAGCTGGCTCAGCCCCACCCAGCACCCGAGCCCCCAGCCACCAGTCAGGCCGCTGCCGCCGCTACCCGACCCCGACGACCCCGACGACCCCGACGGCCCCGACGTCGACCAGGACGGCAGCACCGACCTCGCCTGGCTGGCCGGCCGCGCCGACCGGCTCCGCGCCGACGACCCCCACAACGAACCCGACGCGGACCGCGACCCCTACACGCTCATCCGGCCCACCGGCTGGGGACTCGCCCTCGACGACCCCACCCGCTGGGGACACTGAAGCAACGGCACAGCAGCCCTCAGGTCACCCGGCGCAGAACCTCGTGAGGTGGCTGCTGGTTCTGTGCCAGTCCTCGACCTCGGCGCGGGCGCGACCGGCCGCTTGGCGGCGAGCGCGAGGTGGTCGGCCAGCGTGGTCTTGCCCGAGCAGTCGACCCCGTCGACGGCTACCCGGGACCAGGCTGGCAACGCGTCAACCCAAGCCAGGGCGTCCGAGACTCCGGTCAGCGACGCAGCCTGCTCGCGGTGAGGACAGCGGGCAAGGCGGTCACCGCAGCGGCAGCGCCGGCGAACAGCTGGTCACCGACGAACGGCACGAAGACGGTCAGGAGCAGCAGCCCGGCCAGCACGGCGAGGTGGGCGACAGCGCGCCGGGCGGGGCGGCGCCAGGACCAGCCGGTGACCGCAACGGGATCTGCTCCCAGACGCTCGTCCATCCGGTGGCTCAACCGGCTCAGTCGGCCCGCGGCCACGACGGCGACCACGGCGCCGGTCACCCCGCCCACCAGCGTCGACGTCTGGTTGTCGCGCACCAGCAGCACCAGGACGACGCCGAAGAAGACAAGCAGCAGCAACCGCTCCCGCCGGTTCACGCCGGTCCGACCAGACCGGCGACGATCTGCGCCGACAGCGCCACAAGCGGCAGTCCGCCACCCGGGTGTGAGGACCCGCCCACCAGGAACAGTCCCGGCAGCGGCGAGCGATTCGCCGGGCGCAGGAAAGCCGCCGACGCTCCGTTGGAGGACGTGCCGTAGATGGCGCCGCCGACAGCGCCCGTGCGCTGCTCGAGGTCGGCGGGGGAGAGCACCTGCGACCAGCGCACCCTGTCCCGGACAGACAGGCCGCGCTCGGCGAGCAGGTCGAGCAGCCGCGCGGCGTACGCCTCGGTGAGGCCCGGGGCCTGCCAGTCGACGGCGCCGCGGCCGAGGCCGTGGCGAGGTGCGTTGACCAGCACAAACCACGCCTCGCACCCGTCAGGGCGTACGGCTGGGTCATCGGGCGCGCTGACGTAGAGCGTCGGGTCGGGCACCGGCCGGGCGGGATCGCCGAAGACGGAATCGAACTCGGCGTCGTAGTCGCGGGGGAACAGCACGTTGTGGTGCGCGAGGCCGGGGGTGCGGCCCTCGACGGCGAGCAGCAGCACGAAGCCCGACAGCGACGGGGTCGCGCGGGCCAGGCGGCGCGCGGCCGCGGGGACGTCGAGCAGGCCCGGCGCGCTCGCGGTGCCGTAGACGGCGGCCGCATCGGCGTTGGCCACGACGACGTCGGCCGGAAGGTGCTCCCCGTCTGCAAGCACGATCCCGGACGCGCAACCACCGGTCGTCTCGATGCTCACCACCTCGGCGTCGAGGCGCAGGGTCACTCCGCACTCGACTGCTCGGTCATGGATGGCCTCACCGAGCCGGCGCAGCCCGCCGGGGACGTACCAGCCGCCGTACGCCTGCTCGACGTAGGGGACGGCCGCAAGCGCCGCCGGGGCCCGGCGCGGGTCGGAGCCGGTGTAGGTGGCGTAGCGGTCCAGGTAGGTGCGCAGGCGCGGGTCGCGCAGGTGCCGGCGGCCCAGCGAGCGCAGCGAACGACCCGGGGCGATTGCGGCGATGTCGCGGGGCCGCCGCGCGGCCAGCGTGGCGATGGTGCGTGGACCGTCCAGAGGTGACTCCAGGAACGGTCCGCGGCTGGCCTGCCAGACCCGCTGCGCGCGTGCGGTGAAACCGCGCCAGTCGGCACCGCTGCCTTCGCCGAGAGCGGCGTCCAGGCGCGCGCAGTGCTCCTCGAGGTCGCTGCTGGCGTCGAAGGTCGTGCCGTCGGCGAAGCGGTAGCGGGCCAGTGGTTCAAGCGGGGTGAAGAACAGGTCGGCGGGCCAGCCGCCGGTCGCCTCGAACAGGTCGCGGAAGACCTGCGGCAGCGTGACCAGCGACGGCCCGGTGTCGAAGCGGAAGGTGCCCAGCCCGGGGACGTCGTGGCTGACGAGTCCGAGCTTGCCGCCGATCTCGTTGCCACGCTCGCAGACGGTCACCTCGTGTCCGAGCGCGGCCAGCCGCGCCGCGGCGGCGAGTCCGCCTACCCCGGCGCCAATCACGACCACACGGCTCACAGCGCGCGCCCCTTCCACGTCAGCGTTCCCCGCCGCCGGGCCAGGTGGGAGCGGCCCGCCAGCGCCGTGAGCACCGCGACCGAGACCGGGTGGGCGAGGGAGTCCGGCAGTGCCCGCGAGCCCGTACGCCGCGCTGCGACGACCCGGCCCGTGACCCCGGCGGCGTAGCCGAGCGCACCTGCCCGCGAACCGCGCAGGGCCGCCAGCGGCGGGACGACGTACAGCGCCAGCATGACGGCCAGCGTCGCCGGCGGCAGCGTCCACAGCGACTTGCCGTAGCCGTCGACGAGCTCGCCCCAGGTGTCGTACATCCGGGTCGTGGCGATCGCCGTGCCGTCGCAGACACCGCCGCTGCCGCCGGTGCGCTTGATGGCGCGGAGCAGCTCGACGTCCTCCACCACCGCGTCGTGCACCGCGGAGTGACCGCCGGCCCGGTCGTAGGCGGTGCGGCGTACGGCCAGCAGCTGACCGTTGGCGGCCGCAAGCGACGGCCGGCCCGGTCGCTCGGCCAGCCGCAACGGCAGGAAGGTCAGCCAGGACCACTGCAGCAGCGGCTGCACCAGGGCGGTGACGCCGGGGGCCAGTTGGCGCGGATACGGGCTGAGCAGATCGAGCCCGGTCTGCTCCAGCAGCGCGACGGTGGCGGCTAGTGCGTGCGGCGCGAGCACAACATCGGCGTCGACGAAGACCAGCACGTCGCTGGTCAAGGCGGCAGCCTGCGCCAGCTGGCTGCAGGCATGCGGCTTGCCGAGCCACCCGGCGCGCAGCGGTTGCCCGTCGAGCACCCGCACCCGAGGGTCCCCGTCGACGATGCGGCGCACGAGCTCGGCTGTCCCGTCGGTGGACCCGTCATCCAGCACGACGATCTCGAGGTCGACACCGGTCTGGGCCAGCAGCGCCCGCAGGCAGGGCTCGACCCTGGCCGCCTCGTCACGCACCGGCAGCAGCACCGAGACCCGGGCCGAGGTGGTCGTGGCGGTGGGGGTACGCAGCAGGCGGGCGTTGACCGCGGTGTGTGCGGTCATCAGGACCGTTCCCGCAGCTGCGACCGCGACCGGTCTCATCGTCGGCGCAGCGACGCGGCGTACGGCACGGCGACCAGGCCCATGCCCAGGCCTCCGATCAGCGCGACGGCGGGACGACCGAAGAAGACGGCGTTGGCCAGGACGGACGAGGCGTAGGTCCACAGGAACAGCGCGGCGGGGACGCGGTCGTCGGTGGTGCGGCGCTCCAGGAGCTGCAGCACCGCCATCATCACGACTGCCACCAACGCCCAGCCGAGGTAGTTCGACAGCGGGATCCCCGGAGCGCCAGGCAGGTCGGCGCGGACGTCGGTGAAGGTCCAGTGCCCCGCCTGGACCATCTGCGGGTCCAGGAACAGGTCCCAGGACGCGAGCGCAGTCGCCCCGACCAGGGTGGCGCCGGTCCGGGTGCGGGCGAGTCGCTGACCGACGAGCAGGGACGGGTAGGCGAACATCGCCCAGGCGAGCGGGATGACTGCCGGGACTCCCAGCAGCTTGACGCCGAGCGAGCCGGCGTAGTCGTACTGCCCGAAGGGGATGCCCGTGGCGGTGCCGACCGACTCGGCGAACAGG
>JBBPYI010000055.1:0-22102 GCA_038200075.1 Mycobacteriales bacterium | reverse complement strand
ATGGCGTGAGGTCAAGGGCGAGCTGCCCTCCTCCTCGCGCGGCACGGCAGGGCACGGCTCCACCGGGCGGTCCGAGCGGACCGACCTGGTCGTAGGAACGGGAGGCTGACAGTGTTCGGACGCCGCAAGAAGGGCGCTGCTGACGAGGTCGACGAGCTCGACGCCGAGCAGGCCGAGACCGAGGTCGAGGACCTCACGCCTGCGCCGCCGCGGCCGAGCGGACCGTGGGACGACGCCGACGCTCCCGAGGACGACATCAACCGCATCGACCTGGGCGGGCTGCTCATCCCCGTGCCGGCCGACACCGAGGTGCGGGTCGACGTGAGCCCCGAGGGCGAGGTCGTCGCCGCGACCCTGGTCATCGCGGACTCCTCCATGCAGGTCAACGCCTTCGCGGCGCCGCGGTCCTACGGCATCTGGGCCGAGGTGCGCGAGGAGATCGCGGTGGCGCTGCGCGAGACCGGCGGGCAGGCCGAGGACGCCGAGGGCCCGTACGGCACCGAGCTGCAGGCCCAGGTCCCCATCGAGAGCGGCGGATTCACCCCGGCCCGCTTCCTCGGCGTCGACGGTCCGCGCTGGTTCCTGCGCGCCCTGCTGACCGGACCGGCGGCGACCGACCCGGCCGCTGCCGCAGCGCTGGAGGCAGCTCTCAAGGACGTCGTCGTCCTGCGTGGCACCGACCCGATGGCCGTGCGCGACCCGCTGCCGCTGGCGTTGCCCAAGCAGGTCGCCGAGGCCGCCGCGGAGTCCGCCGCCGCGACTGACGAGGAGTCGTTGCAGATGCCTGAGCGCGGCCCGGAGATCACCGAGCTGCGCTGAGTCGCGGCGACGTACGCTGAACCGGTGACGGGACGCTTCCGTCGGGCCGTGGCCCGACTGACCGAGGACGACGAGCAGCTGGCCAGCCGCCAGCTCGAGGGCGAGCTCGAACAGGCCGGCGCGACAGCCGTCACGCGCTGCACCCGCGGTGAGCCGGTCTGCGTGGCCGGGTCCCTGCGCTCGGTGACGCTGCGCCCGCGGGCCGGTGTCCCGACTTTGGAGGCCGAGCTCTACGACGGCACCGGATCGATCACGCTCATCTGGCTGGGGCGCCGTCGCATCGGCGGGATCGAGTGCGGCCGATCGCTGATCGCGAAGGGCCGGATGACCGAGCACGAGGGACGTCCGACTATCTACAACGCGGCGTACGAGCTGAAGCCCTCCGTTGGCTGACCCGACGCCGCCCGCCCTGACGCCAACGCCCGAGCCCGAGCAGGCGACCCAGCCGGCCATGGTCGCGGCGCTCGGCGGCAAGCGCGGACTGGTCGACTCGGGTCTGCCCGCCGTCGTCTTCGTGCTCGTGAACTCGATCGTGCAGGCGTTCGGCGAGCGCGGCGTCGCGCTCAACGCCGCGATCGCCTCCTCGGTCGGGACCGGCCTGGTCATCATCGTGCTGCGGCTGGTGCGCAAAGAGACTCTCCAGCAGGCCATCTCAGGCTTCTTCGGGCTGGCCATCGCCGTGTTCTCCGCCCGCCGCGGGGGCCAGGCCCGGGCCTTCTTCCTGCCCGGCATCTTCATCAACATCGGCTACGGCGCGGTCTTCCTCGGCTCGGCCGTCATCGGTCGGCCGGTTGTCGGCGCCATCTACGCCGCCGTCGACGGGCTCGACAAGAGCTGGCGTCAGGACAGCGTGCTGCGCCGCGCCTTCGCCTTGGCCTCGGTCGGCTGGGCGCTGGTCTTCGCCTCGCGCGCCATCGTTCAGACCGTGCTCTACGTCATGGACCGCCCCGGCCTGCTGGCCGCCAGCAAGCTGCTCATGGGCTGGCCGCTGACCATCGGCGCGGTGGCGCTGACCGTGGCCTACGTCAAACGGGCCCGCGAGCGCTCGAGCCTGCGCACCGCCTGACCCGACCTGTTGCGTCCTGCTCAGAGGAGCGGCCGCAGCGGGGGGTGGCAGGACGCAAGGTCAGCGCTGGTGTCCGCCGAGCAGGGCGTCGAGCTCGTCCTCGACCTCGGTCGTGGCGACCAGCAACAGCTCGTCGCCGCCTTCCAGCGCCGCGTCGGGGGAGGGCACGATCACCCGGCCGTCGCGCAGGATCGCCACCAGCGCGGCGTCGGTCGGCCATGGCACCGATCCGACGAGCTTGCCGACGATCGGGGCGTCGGCGGCCAGCGTCAGCTCGACGAGGTTGGCCTGGCCCTGCCGGAAGGTCAGCAGCCGCACCAGGTCGCCGACCGAGACGGCCTCCTCGACGACGGCGGCCAGCAGGCGGGGCGAGGACACCGAGACGTCCACGCCCCACGACTCGTTGAACAGCCACTCGTTCTTGGGGTGGTTGACCCGGGCCACGACCCGGTCGACGCCGAACTCGGTCTTGGCCCGCAGCGCCACGACCAGGTTGACCGTGTCGTCGCCGGTCGCCGCGACCATCACCTGGCAGGTGTGCAGGGCGGCCTGCACCAGCGTCTCGAGCTCGCAGGCGTCGGCGAGCATCCACTCCGCGGTCGGCACGGTGTCCACCTTCATGGCCCGCGGCTCGCGTTCGATGAGCAGCACCTCGTGACCGTTGCCGAGCAGCTCGGTGGCGATCGACCGGCCGACGTTGCCGGCACCCGCGATGGCGACGCGCATCAGGAGTCCCCTGCCGTCGGGCCGGCCGTGAACGCGGCGGCGACCTGCTCAAGGCGGTCGGCGCGCAGGGACACGTGGATCAGATCGCCTTCCTGGATGACGGACTCGGCGTGCGGCAGCATCCCCTCGCCGAGGCGGGTGAGCAGCGCCACCCGAGCCCCGGAGGCAGCCTCCAGCCGGGTGATGCGCTGGCCGACCCAGGCCGGGGCGTACGCCACCTCGGCCAGGACCACCTGACCGCTCGGGTCGCGCCACTCGGTCGCGGTGCCCTCCGGCAGCAGTCGGCGGATGACCTGGTCGGACGTCCACCGGACCGTGGCGACCGTCGGGATGCCGAGCTTCTGATAGACCGCAGCGCGGTTGGCGTCGTAGATGCGGGCCACGACGTTGTCCAGCCCGAAGGTCTCCCGGGCGACCCGGGCGGCGATGATGTTGGAGTTGTCACCGCTGCTGACCGCGGCGAAGGCATGGGCGGTCTCGATGCCGGCCTCCACCAGGGTGTCGCGGTCGAAGCCGACGCCCGTGATCTTCTGGCCGCGGAAGTCAGCCGACAACCGGCGAAAGGCCGACGCATCGCGGTCGATGACGGCCACCGAGTGCTCCAGGGCCTCCAGGCCCCTGGCCAGCGCCGAGCCGACCCGGCCGCAGCCCATGATCACGACGTGCAACGCGGTGCCCTCCTCGGCGGCCCGGCCGGACCGGACCGAACGCTACACGCGCAGGCACCCCTCTCTGCACGGTGTGCGCCGTACGCTCTGCGGTCGTGCCAAGTGCCAACGACGTCGTCAAGCGGGTGGTCCTCGGTCGCGCGCTGCGCAGCGACCGGCAGAGCGAGCAGGAGCTGCCCAAGTACCTGGCGCTGCCGATCTTCGCCAGCGATCCGCTGTCCAGCGTGGCGTACGCGACGCAGGAGGTCCTGGTCGTCCTGACCCTCGGCGGGCTGGCGTACCTGTATCTGACGCCCTACCTCGCGGCCGCGGTCGTGGTGCTGCTGACGGTGGTGGTGCTGAGCTACCGCCAGCTGGTGCACGCCTATCCCAGCGGAGGCGGTGACTACGAGGTCGCCTCGACCAACCTGGGGCCCAAGAGCGGCGTCGTGGTCGCAAGCGCGCTGCTGGTGGACTACGTCCTGACCGTCGCGGTGTCGGTCAGCGCCGGCGTCGACAACATCATCTCGGCGGCGGCCGGGCTGGCCGACCACCGCATCCTGCTGGCGCTGGTGTTCGTGGCCTTCCTCACCGCGATGAACCTGCGCGGGGTCAAGGAGAGCGGCAAGGCCTTCGCCGTCCCGACCTACGGCTTCGTGCTCGGCATCATCACGATGATCCTCTACGGGGTCTTCCAGGCGCTGACCGGCAGTGCGCCGCAGGCCGAGAGCGCCGGCTACCAGGTCGTCGCCGAGAACGGCGGCATCGGCTTGTCGGGGGTGGCCTTCGCCTTCTTCGTGCTGCGCGCCTTCGCGTCGGGTTGCACCGCCCTGACCGGTGTCGAGGCGATCGCCAACGGCGTGCCGGCGTTCCGCAAACCCAAGAGCAGGAACGCCGCCGCCACGCTCGCGCTGATGGGCGGGCTCGCCATGACGATGTTCGTCGGCATCACCACGCTGGCGATCATCACCGACGTCCGCTACTCCGAAGACCCGGCGGTGCAGTTCGTCGGCTTCGGTGAGGACCAGCTGCAGCGCAGCGTCATCGCGCAGGTGTCCTCGGCCGTCTTCGGCGACGGCTCGGCGCCGTTCTACTACGTGCAGGCCATGACCGCCGGGATCCTCATCCTGGCCGCCAACACCGCCTTCAACGGCTTCCCGCTGCTCGGCTCGATCCTGGCGCAGGACCGCAACCTGCCGCGACAGCTGCACACCCGCGGCGACCGGCTCGTCTACAGCAACGGCGTGCTGCTGCTCGCGGCCTTCGCCGCCATCCTCATCGTCGCCTTCCAGGCCGACGTCACCCGGCTGATCCAGCTCTACATCATCGGGGTGTTCACCTCCTTCACCCTCGGCCAGGCCGGGATGGTCAAGCACTGGAACCGGCTGCTGCGCACCGGTGGTCTGACCGAGCAGGCCCGCGGAGCGGCTCGGCGCAGCCGGGTCATCAACGCCACCGGCTGCTCGCTGACCGGACTCGTGCTGATCATCGTGACTATCACGAAGTTCACCCGCGGGGCGTACATCGTGCTGATCGCCATGCCGATCCTCTACGCGATCATGCGGTCCATCAACCGGCACTACACCCGCGTCGCCGCCGAGCTCGAGCCCGATGACGAGGCCGTGCCGCTGCCGAGCCGCAACCACGCGATCGTGCTGGTGTCCAAGGTGCACGCGCCGACGCTGCGGGCCCTGGCGTACGCCCGCGGAACGCGCCCCCACGACCTCACGGCGCTGACCGTCTCGGTCGACGCGGAGGAGACCAGGGCGCTGCAGGAGATGTGGGACCGGCGCGACCTGCCGATACCGTTGACGATCATCGACTCGCCGTTCCGCGACATCACCCGACCGGTCCTGGACTACGTCCGGGCAGTGCGGCTGCAGAGCCCACGCGACGTGGTCACCGTGTTCATCCCGGAGTACGTCGTGGGGCACTGGTGGGAGCAGCTGCTGCACAACCAGAGCGCGCTGCGCCTGAAGGGCCGGCTGCTGTTCCAGCCGGGCGTCATGGTCACCAGCGTCGCCTACCAGCTGCGCTCCTCGGACCGGTTGCGCGATGACGACGCCGGTTCGGCGCCCGGTGACGTGCGCCGACCGACGAGCGACGCGTGATGGAGGACGGCACGGTCCTGGAGCTGACGGTCGGCGCGGTGGCCGCCGGTGGCTCGTGCGTCGCCCGGGCCGACGACGGCCGGGTGGTGTTCGTGCGCCACGCCCTGCCGGGCGAACGGGTCAGGGCGGTCATCACCTCCCGGACCGCGAAGTTCCTGCGCGCCGACGCCGTCGAGGTGATGGACGCCTCGCCGCACCGGGTCAGCCCGCCGTGCCCGTACGCCGGACCCGGGCGCTGCGGCGGTTGCGACTGGCAGCACGTCGCGGTGCCCCACCAGCGCGAGCTCAAGGCCGCGCTGATCGCCGAGCAGCTGCAGCGGCTGGCCGGCCTCGACCGTCTTGTCCTGGTCGAGGAGGTCCCCGGGGCGCCCGACGGTCTGGGCTGGCGCACCCGCGTGCAGTTCGCCGTCGCGCCGTCCGGGCAGGTGGGGCTGCGCAAGCACCGCTCGCACGAGCTGCAGCCGGTCGACCGGTGCCTGATCGCGAGCCCGGACGTCGAGCAGGTCGGGGTCGAGGCTCTGCGCTGGCCGGGCGTGTCGGGCCTGGAGGTCGCGGCCCACGGCGGGCAGCGGGTCGTGGGCATGACCTCCCGAGGCCGGCCGCAGCCGCCCGACGTCGAGGCCGGCCTGGCCGTGGACGGCCGGCCCACCCAGGTGCCGCACGGTCTGCGCCACACGGTCGCCGGCCGCTCCTTCGAGGTCGGCACCGGCGGTTTCTGGCAGGTCCACCCGGGGGCGGCCGACGCGCTGTCCGAGGCGGTGCTGGTCGGGCTGGACCCGCAGCCGGGCGAGAGCGCGCTGGACCTCTACGCCGGCGTCGGGCTGTTCGCCGCGCTGGTCGGCGAGCGGGTCGGTCCGACCGGCTCGGTGCTGGCCGTCGAGTCCAACCCGCACGCCACTGCAGACGCCGCCCGCAACACCGCCGACCTGCCGCACGTGAAGGTCCGCACCGCGCCGGTCGACGCGGCGCTGCTGCGCCGGGTCGGTGCGGTCGACCTGGTGGTGCTCGACCCGCCCCGCGCCGGCGCCGGCCTGGAGATCACCCGGGTGCTGGCCGGGCTGCGCCCCCGACGGATGGTCTACGTCTCGTGCGACCCCGCGTCCTTCGCCCGCGACCTCAAGGTGCTGCTGGACGTCGGGTGGGAGCTGGCGTCCCTGCGCGGCCTGGACCTGTTCCCCATGACCGAGCACGTGGAGCTGGTGGCGGTCCTCACCCCGCCGCTCTTCTGAGCCCCTCCAGGTGCTTGCGCTCAACGTGGAGCGCCTGCCGGTCGAAGCAGAGAGCATGCGCTCTCCCGTCCCGCCCCGTCCCCGCCGTACGGCCGCCGTCGGCCTCGTCCTCGCCGGCGCGCTGGCCGCCGCCGCCGTCTCGCTTCCGGTCAGCCCAGCGGCTGCGGCCCCCGGCGCAGCACCGGCCACCTCCCGGCTGGTAGCTTTGCCGCCGACGCGTGTGCTGGACACCCGGACCGGGCTCGGCGCCCCCAAGGGCGTCGTGGCCCCCCGCGCGTCGGTCGTCCTGCAGGTCACCGGTGCCGGGGGAGTGCCGGCGACCGGCGTCACTGCCGTCGTGCTGAACGTCACCCTCACGGGTGCGACCGGGCCGGGTTTCGTGCAGGTGTACCCCAGCGGGCAGGGCGTCGAGGGCGCGTCGTCCAACCTCAACGTCCAGCGCGCCGGGCAGACCGTGCCGGTTCTCGTCACCGCACCGCTCGGCGATGGCGGCCGTGTCACGCTGTACGTGCAGGGCGGCGGGCACCTGCTCGCCGACGTGGCCGGCTACTTCGCGACCTCCGGGGCGACCGAGGCCGGGCGTTACCGGGCCCTCGCGCCGGAGCGGATCCTGGACTCCCGGACCGGCCTGGGCCTGCCCGGCGGTCAGAAGGCGCCCGTCGGCAAGAACCAGGCCGTGACCGTCCAGGTGACCGGCCGAGGCGGGGTCCCGGCGTCCGGCGTGTCGGCGGTCGCGCTCAACGTGACCGCGACCGGCGCCGCGGCGGCCGGCTTCGTGCAGGTCGTCCCGTCCGCGGGGGCGACCCCTGCCGGGGCCTCCTCCAACCTCAACGTCGTGCGCGGTCAGACGGTGGCCAACCTCGTCGTCGTCCCCGTCGGGGACTCCGGCGCCGTGGATGTGTACAGCTCCGGTGGGACGCACGTGCTTGCCGACGTCGCGGGCTTCTTCACCGACGACACGACCGCGATCTCGGACACCGGCCTGTTCGTGCCGGTCACTCCCTCACGCCTGCTTGACACGCGCACCGCCAGCAAGCCCGGCGACGGCGGCCAGGTGGCGGTCGCCCCCCTCGGCCGGGCCGGTGTGCCGTCCGACGGCGTCAGCAGCGTGGTGCTCAACGTGACGGCGACGCTGCCGGCGGCCGGCGGCTTCGTGCAGGTCCTGCCGACCGGCCGGGCGACGCTCGGTGCGTCCTCCAACCTCAACCTCGAGCGGGCCGGTCAGACGGTCGCGAACGCCGCGTTCGCCACCCTGGGCGACGGCGGGACGGTCTCCCTCTACACGCTGCGCAGCACCCACCTGCTGGCCGACGTCGCCGGCTGGTTCACCGGTGCCTCGACGGCGGCCGGGGCCAGTCTGCCGCCGGAGCTGGCAGGTCTGCGGGTCGCCGTACGCAGCACCGAGCCCTACGACCCGGTGGCCTGGCCGCACTGGATCGACGAGGACGGCGACTGCCAGGACACCGCAGCGGAGGTGCTGCTCGCCGGCTCGGTCTTCGACGCCACCCTGTCCGCCGACGGCTGCACGGTGACGCAGGGGCTGTGGAAGGACGTGTGGACGGGTGCGTCCCACCAGGGGGCCGATCTCGTCACGGTCGTGCACGCCGTCCCGCTGCCGATCGCGGCCGCCTCGGGCGGCGCCGCCTGGGATGAGGCCACGCGCACCGCGTTCGCCAACGACCTGGTCGGGGCCGGGCACCTGCTGGTCGTCGGGACGGCCGTCGCGGCCGACCGGGCCGACCGGGCGCCGGAGGACTGGCGCCCACCGCTGGACAGCGACCAGTGCCGGTACGCCCGCACTTGGGCACAGATCAAGCAGAGCTGGGAACTCACCGTCACGCAGCCTGAGCTCGACGCCCTGCAGGTGATGCTCGCGACGTGCTAGCGGCGCAGCTCGGCTACCAGGTCGTACGACGGCCGGCCAGCGGCCAGCCCCTGCCGCTCGAAGCGGGTCAGCGGCCGGTCGCCGCGGTCGGTCGAGACCTGCACCAGCCGCGGATGGACGCCGAGCAGAGTTCTGACCTGCTCGGCGTAGGAGGCCCAGTCGGTGGCGACGTGCAGGCGGCCGCCCGGGACGAGCCGGTCGGCGACGAGGTCGAGGAACGCGCCCGTCACCAGCCGGCGCTTGTGGTGGCGGGCCTTGGGCCAGGGGTCGGGGAAGAACACCCGCACCTCGTCCAGCTCGCTCGCTGCGCGCAGGACGTCCAGTCCGTCGGCCTCGACGACCCGGACGTTGGTCAACCCGCCGTCCTCGAGCCGCCGAAGCAGCGCGCCGACCCCGGGCGTGTGCACCTCGACGGCGAGCAGGTCCCGGTCAGGGTCGGCGGCGGCCATCGCCGCCGTGGCCTCGCCCATCCCGGAGCCGATCTCGAGCACGAGGGGGGCCGTACGCCCGAAGGGCACGTCCTTGCCGTAGTGCGGCAGCAGCCGCTCGATCGCCTCGGCCTGCCCCGGAGTCACCCGGCGGCGAGCCTTGAACGTCCGGATCGCGTCGCCTTCCTGCATCAGGGCGACGCTAGCGGTGACCCTCTCTGGGGTGGCCGTGGCTCAGGGCATCTCGACGGTCTCGGCGCGACGCAGCTCAGCCAGGGCGAGCTCCAGGGTCGGTCCGAGCGGTGTCCCGGCGAGCAGGCTGACGATGAGCGGCGGGACGTGACGCAGGACGGCTGCAGGCGACAGGGAGGACGGCTGGTCCTCGACGTCCAGCAGACCCAGTGACCCGGTGACGACGACCAGCAGCACCGTCGGGTCCAGGTCGGGCAGCCAGCTGTTGCGGACGGCAGCGGCACGCAGCACCTGAGCGACGTCGTCACCGGTCAGCCCGCCGGGGTGGCGCTGCTCCAGCAGTCGCCGCACGACGGCGCCGGTGACGCTGCTGACGCGCGGCGCGTCGACGGTGGCGAGGCGGGCGAGCGCCGCGTCGTACGCCAGGAGGTCTTGGCGGGTGGCTGCGTCGACTGCCTCGGTCAGCGCACCGGCGAGAACGCCAGCGTGGTTCAGAAAGCCACCTCGACCTGCCACGGGCCCAGGCGCACGGCCACGCCGTGACCGGACACGGGCGCGACGAAGGCGGGCCGTGACCAGCGCAGCGGGGTGAGGGTGACCGCGACGGCCGGTGTCCCGGCGGCGGCGGGGAGCTCGGGCGGCGGTGGCAGCACCGGCGAGGACGGCAGGGGTGCGGGGCGCTGCAGATCGACCAGCAGGTCGGCGGTCAGGTCGTTCATGAGGGCACCTTCTCGGCGTAGGAGGCGAGCAGCTCGTCGGTGAGAGCTTCCAGCCTCATGCATCCCCCGGGAACTCGGAAGACCCCATCCTCGCAGGCCGGTAGCGTCCGGGCCGTGAACTGCCCGTGACCGTCGCCGTCCGTGTCATCCCCTGCCTCGACGTCGATGCCGGTCGGGTCGTCAAGGGCGTGAACTTCACCGAGCTGCGCGACGCCGGCGACCCGGTCGAGATGGCCCGGCTCTACGACGCCGAGGGCGCCGACGAGCTGGTCTTCCTCGACATCACGGCGAGCAGCGGCAGCCGGGAGACCACCTACGACGTCGTACGCCGCACCGCCGAGCAGGTGTTCATCCCGCTGACCGTGGGCGGCGGCGTGCGCTCGCCCGACGACGTCGACCGGCTGCTGCGCGCCGGCGCCGACAAGGTGGGGGTCAACACCGCCGCGGTGCAGCGTCCGGAGCTGCTCAAGGAGATCTCCCAGCGATTCGGCAACCAGGTGCTCGTGCTGTCGGTCGACGCGCGCCGGGCGGCCGGGACCTCCAGCGGCTTCGAGGTGACGACCCACGGCGGTCGCACCGGGACCGGCATCGACGCGGTCGAGTGGGCCGAGCGGGGCGCCGAGCTCGGGATCGGCGAGGTGCTGCTGAACTCGATGGACGCCGACGGGACCCGGGCGGGCTACGACGTTGAGCTGCTCAAGGCGGTGCGCTCCAAGGTGGATGTGCCGGTCATCGCCAGCGGCGGAGCGGGGCGGCTCGAGGACTTCACACCGGCCGTCGACGCCGGGGCCGACGCGGTCCTGGCGGCCAGCGTCTTCCACTTCGGCCAGCTCACGATCGGACAGGTCAAGGCCGCTCTGCGCGAGCACGGGACCACCGTTCGCTGAGCCGGTTGTGTCGTACGGCCCGGATAGTGTCGAAGATGTGTTCGACAAAACGGCAACTCAGGCAAGGCGGGCCGACGAGCGTCCGATGGCGCTCGCCGGCACGCGCGAGTGGTCTTCGCGCCGGCCTGCACTCTCGGCGGACACGCCTAAGCAGCTGGCCGACAGGGTCGAGCAGGCACTGGACCTTGCGGACCGGCTGCTGTTCACGGTGACGCCTCGTGAGGAGCTCGACCTGGCGGCGCAGTGGCAGCGCATGGCGGACCAGGCCTGGTGCGGCCAGTTGCGTCATGTCGTGGCTTCGACCGCCCGGATGTCGAGCGGCGATCGGGACTTCGCCGGGGACGAGCTGGGGCTGGCGCTCGGCCTGTCGCCGGGCGCCGGTCGGGCGCTGGTGTGGGAGTGCGGGGCGATCGCCTCCCTGCCGGGCCTCGTCGAGGCGGTCGAGAGCGGCCGGCTCGGACCACGGCACGTGAAGACCGTCATGCGGGTGCTGGGCGAGGTGTCTTTGACCCTGGAGCAGCGCCAGGCCGTCGCCCTGATCGCACTGGCCCGCTACGTCGACCAGACCCCCGCCGCGTGGGCGGAGCTGGTGCGTCGCCTCGTGCTGACGGTGGACCCGCAGGCCGCGAGGCGCCGCCGGGACGAGCGGGCTGACGAGCGGCGGGCGGACTTCTACCCGCGGGCAGACCAGCAGGGTGCGTTGTGGCTCCAAGCGCCGGTCGAAGCCGTTGCGGCTGCGCAGGCGCGCGTCACGGCCGAGGCCCGCCGGCTCAAGGCTGCCGGCGACGAGCGCACGATGAACCAGCTGGTCTGCGACGTCGCGCTGGCGCTGCTGACCGACGGCACGCTTTCTGGTCAACCGGCTGCGCCGTTCGAGGTGCACGTGGTCACGCCGCTGTCGGTGCTCGAGGGCGGGGATGCGGAGGTCGCGGAGATTCCCGGCTGGGGTCCGTTGCTGCCCAGCACGGCCCGTGGGCTCGCGAGGCAGGCTGGCGGGTTCAGCCAGGTCGTCGTCGACGCCGAGGGCCACGTCATCGCTGTCGGTGACCGCGTTCGCGCCTCGACCCTGCGCGACGCTGCTCAACCCCCGGACGACGGGTTCCTCGTCCAGGCCGTGCGGGCGATGCGCCAGCCGCCGGTGGTGCGGGAGCCCGGGAGCAGCGGCTACCGACCGAGCCCGCGACTCACACGGTTCCTGCGGGCCCGGGACCGCACGTGCGTGTTCCCCGGGTGCCGACAGCCGGCCCAGCTCACCGACATCGACCACCGGGTGCCCTGGCCGCGGGGGCGCACCACCGCGGACAACCTGCAGTGCCTGTGCCGGCACCACCATCGGGCCAAGCATGCGGTGTTCCGCGTCGTGCTCGACCCCGACGGCACCGTCGTGTGGATCACTCGCGGCGGCTGGCTCTTCCGCCGACGACCCTCGGGCTGCTGACCCGTCAGACCGTCAGTCAGCCCCAGCCCACCATCACAGCGAGCCGGCCCCGGCATGGACCGGTCGTGAGGTGTGCGCGGGTGCCGGGGAAGAGACGCGGTCCGGGGCGCCTTGCTTCACGAGGGGCGCGGGTCGCGCCCCGATGAGCCAAGGAGACGAGTGAGCCACCCGACCGTGCCAGCCGGGGTGATCCGCCGCGGCCTCGGCGTGCTGTGGGTCGCCGTCAAGGAAGAGCCGCGGATCTTCGCGATCTCGGCTGTCGGCAGCGCGCTGTTCGCCCTCACGACGATCGGGCAGGCGTACGTCTTCGGCGCCATCACCGGCCGCCTGATCGTCCCCAGCATCCGCGACGGCGAGGTGGGTGTGGCGGCGCTGGCCGTGGCGTTCCTGGCGGTCATGGTCACCGCGATGCTCAAGGTGGTCGGCATCATCGCCCGCCGGCTCGGCGCGGGGGTCATGCAGTACCGGCTGCAGGCGACCTACCGGCGCAGGGTCACCCGCCGCTATCTGGAGCTGCCGCTGTCCTGGCACGCCGAGCACCCGACCGGTGAGCTGCTGTCCAACGCCAACAGCGACGTCGAGGCCACCTGGTTCCCGGTCGCGCCGTTCCCCTTCGCCGTCGGCGTCATCGTCATGCTGTTCACCACGCTCGGGCTGCTGTTCGTCACCGACCCGGTGCTGGCGCTGGTCGGCTCGATCGTCTTCCCGGCCATCGCGGTGCTGACGGTCGTCTACTCGCGCCGGATGTCGCCGCTGATGACCCGCGCGCAGCAGCTGCGCGGAGCGGTCAGCGCGATCGCCCACGAGTCCTTCGACGGGGCGCTGGTCGTGAAGACCCTCGGCCGGGAGGGCGCTGAGACCGAGCGCTTCCAGGCTCGCAGCGAGCAGCTGCGCGACGTGATGACCAGGGTCGGGCGGGTTCGGGGCACGTTCGACCCGATCATGGAGGCGCTCCCGGTCGTGGGGGTGCTGGCCGTCCTGCTCGCCGGCACCAGCCGGGTCGGCAGCGGCGACATCAGCCCGGCCGAGCTCGTGCGGGTGGCTTATCTGTTCACACTGCTGGCCTTCCCGGTACGGGCGATCGGCTGGGTGCTCAATGAGCTGCCGCGCAGCGTCGTCGGCTGGGACCGCGTGCAGCGGGTGCTGCAGGCCACCGGCGCGCAGGAGCACGGCACCGCCACCTTGGACGCCGAAGGCGGGCCGACCGCGCTCAGCGTCCAGGCCGTGTCCTTCTCCTATGGCGACAGCCAGGTGCTGCGCGAGATCGCCTTCGACGTCCGTCCCGGGCGCACCGTCGCGCTGGTCGGGCAGACCGGTGCCGGCAAGTCGACCCTGGCCTCGGTGCTGGTGCGCCTGCTCGACCCCGACAGCGGCCGGGTGACCTACGACGACCTCGACGTGCGGCAGCTCGCGCCCGGAGCTCTGGCACAGGTCGCCTCGCTGGTGCCGCAGTCGACCTTCCTGTTCGACGACACCGTCCGCGGCAACATCACCCTCGGCGCCGACCTGTCGGACGCCGACGTGTGGGCTGCGCTTCGGGTCGCCCAGGCCGACGGCTTCGTGGCCGCGCTGCCGACCGCTCTGGACACAGTGGTGGGGGAGCGGGGCACGACGCTGTCGGGCGGTCAGCGCCAACGCCTGGCGCTCGCCCGCGCCGTCGTACGCCGTCCCCGCCTGCTGGTGCTCGACGACGCCACCAGCAGCGTCGACCCGCAGGTCGAGCAGCGGATCCTGGCGGGGCTGCGCGAGAGTGGGGCGGCGTCCACCGTCGTGGTCGTGGCCTACCGCCGGGCGACGATCGCCCTCGCCGACGAGGTGGTGTTCGTGGAGGACGGCCGCATCAGCGCTCGCGGCACCCACAGCGAGCTGCTCGAGACCTCCACCGGCTACCAGGATCTCGTGCACGCCTACGAGCGGGCCGAGGAGCAGCGCGCCGCTGACCTCGACGCCGAGGTGACCGCATGACCGTGACGACCTCCGGCACCATCGACAGCCGTGGCTCCGAGCGCGGGGCATTCGCCACCCTGGCCCACGGCGTACGCCTGACGCCGGAGTTCCGCGAAGGGCTCGGCGTGACTGCTCTGCTGGCGCTGCTCGCCACCGCCGGTCGGGTCGTCGTCCCCGTCGCGGTGCAGCAGACCATCGACAACGGGCTGTCCGGTCCGCAGGCCGACCTGGGGCTGGTACGGCTGGCCGTCGGGCTCGCCCTGCTCGCCGTCGTGGTCACCGCCGTGGCCAACTACGCCACCAACGTGCGGCTCTACCGCACCACCGAGCGCGGACTGTCGGCGCTGCGCGTGCGGGCCTTCCGTCGGGTGCACGACCTGTCGGTGCTGCACCAGGCCGCCGAGCGACGCGGCTCGCTGGTCTCCCGCGTCACCAGCGACGTCGACACGATGAGCACCTTCATGCAGTGGGGCGGGCTGCTCATCGTGGTCTCGGCCGCGCAGCTCACGCTCGCGACGCTGCTGATGCTGTTCTGGTCCTGGCAGCTCACGCTGGTGGTCTACCTGTGCTTCCTGCCCCTGGTGCTGGCTGTCCGGGTCTTCCAGAAGCGTCTGCAGGAGGCCTTCGGGATCGTGCGCACCAGGATCGGCGCGATGCTCGGCGCCGTCGCCGAGACCGTCGTCGGGGCGCCGGTGATCCGGGCGTACGCCGTGCAGGAGCGCACCGCCGAGCGCCTCGACGTCGCCGTCGAGCAGACCCGGGTCGCCCAGATCCGGGCGCAGAAGATCGCCGCGGTGACGTTCTCGGTCGGCGAGCTCGTCGCAGCGCTGGCCACCGCGATGGTGATCGTCGTGGGAGTCCTGCTCGGGGTCGCCGGCGACATCACCGTCGGCAGGCTGGTCGGCTTCCTGTTCCTGGTGACGCTGTTCGTGCAGCCAGTTCAGATCGCGACCGAGGTGCTCAACGAGGCGCAGAACGCCGTTGCCGGGATGCGTCGAGTGCTCGGCGTGCTGGACACCCCGACCGATGTCGCCGACCCGGGCGAGAGCGGCCGGCCGCTGCCGGAGGGTCCGATCGGCGTGCGCTTCGAGCAGGTGTCCTTCGCCTACCCCGGTGGACCCGACGTGCTGCACGGCGTCGACCTGGAGCTGACCGCCCGCACCCGCGTCGCCGTGGTCGGCGAGACCGGCAGCGGCAAGACCACCTTCGCCAAGCTGCTCACCCGCCTGATGGATCCAACAGTCGGACGCGTGCTGCTGTCCGGCGTACCGCTGGAGCAGGTGCAGTTCGACTCGCTGCGCTCACGGGTGGTGATGGTGCCGCAGGACGGCTTCCTGTTCGACTCCACGGTGGCCGACAACGTGCGTTTCGGCGCGCCGCACCTGTCCGACGACGACCTCGTCGACGCCTTCGCCGCGCTCGGGCTGGCCGACTGGCTCGACCAGCTCCCCGACGGGGTCCGCACCGAGGTCGGCGAGCGGGGCGAGTCGCTGTCGGTCGGCGAGCGCCAGCTCGTGGCGATCGCCCGGGCCTACGTCGCCGACCCCGATCTGCTCGTCCTCGATGAGGCGACCAGCGCCGTCGACCCGGCTACCGAGGTCCGCCTGCAGCGGGCGCTCGACAGCCTGACGCGCGGGCGTACGACGCTGGCGATCGCCCACCGGCTGTCCACCGCGGAGGCCGCCGACGAGGTGCTCGTCGTCGACGCCGGCGTGGTCGTGCAGCGCGGGCCGCACCGCGAGCTCGTGGCCGTCGACGGCGTCTACCAGCGCCTGCACGCCTCCTGGATGAGCCAGTCCCGTTAGGGTCGTGGGCATGTCGCTGTTCAGCAAGGCCACGAGGTTCGCCAGCTCGCCGCAGGGTCGCGCGGCGATCGAGAAGGCCAAGAAGGCGGCCAACGACCCGAAGAACCGGGCCAAGATCGACGACCTGGTCGGCACGGTCAAGGACAGGGGCCGCAGCGGGCGTCCGGGCGGCGACCCAAGCGCTGACCCGAGCCCGGGCCAGCAGCCACCCGCGCAGCCGTAACCGGTTGGCCGGTCCTGGCAGACTGACGCCATGACTGGACCGGCTCGTCCCACCGACCTCGACCCCGCCGTCGCCGCCCGCCTCAAGCGCGACCGCGACGGCCTGGTCGTCGCCGTCGCCCAGCAGCACGACACCGGCGAGGTGCTGATGGTCGGCTGGATGGACGACGAGGCGCTGCACCGCACCCTGACGACAGGACGCTGCACCTACTGGAGCCGCAGCCGCCAGGAGTACTGGGTCAAGGGCGAGACCTCCGGCTCGCAGCAGTGGGTGCAGTCGGTGTCGCTGGACTGCGACGGCGACACCCTGCTGGTCCGGGTCGACCAGGTCGCAGGGGCCTGCCACACCGGCGACCGCACCTGCTTCGACGCCACGCCCCTGGAGGCGGTCGTCGGCGTCCGCCCGGCGTGACCACCACCACCCGGGAGCAGTACGCCGCACTCACCGGCGCCGTCCGCCCCGTCACGCGCCGGCTGCTCGCTGACGCCGAGACCGCGGTGGGGGTCTATCGCAAGCTCGCCGGCAACCGTCCCGGCACCTTCCTGCTGGAGTCCGCCGAGCAGGGCCGGCAGTGGTCGCGCTGGTCCTTCGTCGGCGTGCGCTGCGCGGGGGTGCTGACCGAGCGAGAGGGCAAGGCCGTCTGGCTCGGTAAGGGCCTGCCGACGACCAGCGAGGACCCGCTTGAGGCGCTGGAGCAGGCCGACGCGATGCTGCGCAGCGCCAAGCCCGACGGGGCGCCCCCGTTGACCGGCGGCCTGGTCGGCTATCTCGGCTACGACGTCGTACGCCGTTTGGAGCGCCTGCCCAGCACAGCGCCGGACGAGCTGGGGATGCCCGAGCTGGCGATGATGCTCGTCACCGATCTTGCCGTTCTCGACCACGGCGACGGAACGGTGCTGCTGATCGCCAACGTCCTGCCGGGCCAGGACGAGGCGACGGCGTACGACGACGCGGTGGCCCGCCTGGACGCCATGACCGCGGATCTGTCCGGGGCGGCCAGCACCCAGGTCGCGACGGTCGACCTGTCCGCCCAGCCCGAGGTGCGCCGGCGTACCAGCGCGCAGGACTACCTGGCTGCGGTCGAGACGGTGCGTGAGCACGTCCGGGCCGGCGACGCCTTCCAGGTCGTGCTGAGCCAGCGCTTCGAGGTAGACACCGACGTCGACGCCCTCGACGTCTACCGGGTGCTGCGCACCAGCAACCCCTCGCCCTACATGTACCTGCTGCGCTTCGAGGGCGCCCAATCGCCGTACGACGTCGTGGGGTCCTCGCCTGAGGCGCTGGTGACGGTCACGGGTGACCGCGCGATCGTGCACCCGCCGGCCGGCACCCGCCCCCGCGGCGCCACCCCCGAGCAGGACGCCGCGCTCGCCGCGGGGCTGCGGGCAGACCCCAAGGAGCAGGCCGAGCACGTCATGCTGGTCGACCTGGCCCGCAACGACCTCGGCCGGGTGTGCGTGCCGGGCACCGTCGACGTGACGGACTTCATGCGGGTCGAGCTCTACAGCCACGTCATGCACCTGGTCTCCACGGTCTACGGCCGGGTGCTGCCGGGGGCCAAGGCCCTGGACGTCCTGCGCGCGACCTTCCCGGCCGGCACGGTCAGCGGCGCCCCGAAGCCCCGCGCGATGGAGATCATCGAGGCGCTGGAGCCGTCGCGCCGGTCGCTGTACGCCGGCACCGTCGGCTACCGCGACGCCGGCGGAGATAAGGGCATGGCCATCGCGATCCGCACCGCCGTGCTGCACGAGGGGCGGGCGTACGTCCAGGCCGGCGCGGGGATCGTCGCGGACTCCGACGCCGCCGCCGAGCAGGCCGAGTGCGAGAACAAGGCGGCAGCCGTCCTGCGCGCCGTGGCGGCGGCGGCGACGCTGCGCCCGGCGTGAGCGGGGGCCCGGCATGACTGCCCGCCGCGAGCTCACCGCCGCTGTGCTGCTCTGCCTGGTCGGTGCGCTGCTCGTGCTCCTGGCGGCCGGGAACCCCTGGTCGCGCGTCGATGTCGCCGCCACCGGACTCGCCCCGGTGCGCAGCGTGGCGGTCGACGGCAACGACGTGCAGCCGGGCGTGCGCGCCCTGGCGCTGGTGGGTCTGGCCGGCGTCGTCGCGGTCGCGGCCACCCGCGGCGCAGGGCGTACGGCCGTCGGCGTGGTCCTGGCCGCCGTCGGTCTTGGCGCCGTCGCCGCCGTGCTCGGCGCCGACAGCGCACCGGCGCTGGTCGCCCGGGTCGCCGAGGGCGGCGGTCAGGCCGGCGACGCCGTTCGCGCCACCGCCTGGCCTCCCGTGGCCGTTGTCGGCGGTGTGCTGGTCACCGCCGGGGGAGCCGTCATCGCTGTCCGCGGTCGCCGATGGGCTGCGCTGTCGGCCCGCTACGACGCGCCCGCCGCTCGCGCGCAGCAGGAGCCGGACAGCGAGGCGAGCGGGAGCAGGCAGGAGCGCTCCCTGTGGGAGGCGCTCGACCGTGGTGAGGATCCGACCCGGCCGTGACGCCTGGGCACCCCGACCGGCGCCGGCCCACCCCCACCGATACCGTGACCAGCCCGCACCCTGCCAGGAGGACCACCGCGTGAGCGTGCTCGACGACATCCTGGACGGCGTCCGGGAGGACCTCGTCGCGCGTCAGGCCGCCACCAGCCTCGACGAGCTCAAGGACCGCGCCGCCGCCCAGCCGCCCGCGCTCGACGCCGAGGGCGCCCTGCGCGCACCGGGCGTGTCGGTCATCGCCGAGGTCAAGCGCAGCAGCCCGTCCAAGGGGGCGCTCGCCGCGATTGTCGACCCCGCTTCGCTGGCCGCCGACTACGAGGCCGGCGGAGCCAGCGTCATCAGCGTCCTGACCGAGCAGCGCCGCTTCGGTGGGAGCCTGGCCGACCTGCAGGCCGTCCGGGCCCGGGTCGAGATCCCCGTCCTGCGCAAGGACTTCGTCGTCTCGTCCTACCAGCTCTGGGAGGGCCGTGCCTACGGCGCCGACGTGGCGCTGCTCATCGTCGCCGCGCTGGAGCAGGAGGCCCTGGTGTCGCTGCTGGAGCGCACCCACAGCCTCGGGATGACGGCCCTGGTCGAGGTGCACGACGAGGCCGAGCTGATCCGGGCGCTGGAGGCCGGCGCCCGCGTCGTCGGTGTCAACGCCCGCAACCTCAAGACGCTCGAGGTCGACCGGGCCACCTTCGCCCGGCTCGCCCCGCTGCTGCCCGACGACGTCGTGAAGATCGCCGAGTCGGGCGTACGCGGTCCGCTCGACCTGCTCGACTACGCCGCCAGCGGCGCCGACGCCGTGCTCGTCGGCGAGGCGCTCGTCACCGGCGGCAGCCCCCAGCAGGCGGTGGCCGAGCTGGTCGCCGCCGGCCACCACCCCAGCACCAGGAGCGCAGAGTGACCTACCCCGATGCAAGCGGCCACTTCGGAGCGTACGGCGGACGTTTCGTCCCCGAGGCGCTCGTGGCCGCGCTCGACGAGCTGACCGCCGCCCACCTGGCGGCCAAGTCGGACCCGGTGTTCATCGCCGAGCTCGACCGGCTGCTCACCACCTACGCCGGACGGCCGACGCCGCTCACCGACGCGCGGCGGCTGTCCGAGCACGCCGGCGGCGCCCGCATCCTGCTCAAGCGCGAGGACCTCGCCCACACCGGCAGCCACAAGATCAACAACGTCCTGGGGCAGGCGCTGCTCACGCAGCAGATGGGCAAGAAGCGGGTCATCGCCGAGACCGGCGCGGGTCAGCACGGTGTCGCGACCGCGACGGCCTGCGCGCTGTTCGGCTTCGAGTGCACCGTCTACATGGGCGAGGAGGACACCCGCCGCCAGGCGCTCAACGTCGCCCGGATGGAGCTGCTCGGCGCCACCGTCGTGCCCGTCACCAGCGGCACCAAGACGCTCAAGGACGCCACCAACGAGGCGATGCGCGACTGGGTCACCAACGTCGAGACGACCCACTACGTCATCGGCTCGGTCGTCGGGCCGCACCCTTTCCCGATGATGGTCCGCGACTTCCAGCGCATCATCGGCGTCGAGGCGCGCCAGCAGTGCCTGGACCTCGTCGGCCGGCTGCCGGATGCGGTCGTGGCCTGCGTCGGCGGTGGCAGCAACGCCATGGGGCTGTTCCACCCCTTCATCGACGACACGTCCGTGGCGCTGGTCGGGGCCGAGGCAGGTGGCGACGGTGTCGAGACCGGCCGCCACGCAGCACCTCTCACCGCCGGCGAGCCAGGCGTCCTGCACGGCGCTCGCAGCTATCTCATGCAGGACGCCGACGGCCAGACCGCCGCGACCACCAGCATCAGCGCAGGGCTGGACTACCCGGGTGTCGGTCCGGAGCACTCGCTGCTGCGCGACACCGGCCGGGCCACCTACACGGGCATCAGCGACGCGTGGGCGATGCAGTGCCTGGACCGGCTCGCCAAGAGCGAGGGCATCCTGTGCGCGATCGAGACCGCCCACGCCTTCGCCGGCGCCTGCGACTGGGGCCGGGCGCAGGTCGCCGCCGGTCGTGACCCTCGCGAGCTCGTCATCATCGTCAACACCTCAGGTCGTGGCGACAAGGACGTCGACACCGCCGCCCGCTGGTTCGGTCTGCTGACCGGCGAGGACGTCGCCGAGTCCGAGCTGGTCCGGGCCCACGAGGGCGAGCAGCCCTGATGAGCCAGCTCGACGAGCTGTTCGCCCGCTGCCGGTCCGAGGGCCGATCCGCGCTGATCGGCTATCTGCCTGCCGGCTTCCCGGCGTACGACCTGGCGGTCGAGGCGATGGTCGCGATGGTGCAGGAGGGCGTCGACGCGGTCGAGGTCGGCATGCCCTACACCGACCCGCTGATGGAGGGACCGGTCATCCAGGCCGCGCACGAGCGGTCGCTGGCGAACGGCACCCGGCAGGCCGACGTGCTGCGCACCGTCGAGGCGGTCGCCGCCGCGGGGGCGCCGACGCTGGTCATGGGCTACTGGAACCCCGTGCACCGCTATGGCTTCCGCCGCTGGGCGCAGGCGCTCAAGGATGCCGGTGGCGCCGGTGCGATCACGCCGGACCTCATCCCCGAGGAGGCGCCGGAGTGGCTCGAGGCCTGCCGTGAGCTCGATCTGGACCCCGTCTTCCTGGTCGCCCCGAGCAGCACCGACGAGCGGATCGCCGTCGTCGGGCGTACGAACCGCGGCTTCGTCTACGCCGCTGCCGTGATGGGCGTGACCGGCGCCCGGGCCGAGGTGGGCGCGGGCGCGCAGGAGCTCGTACGCCGCACCCGCGCACAGACCGACCTGCCGGTCGCGGTCGGGCTCGGAGTGAGCACCGGCGCCCAGGCCGCCCAGGTTGCTGCCTTCGCCGACGGCGTCGTCGTCGGCTCGGCGCTGGTCCGTGCGCTGGACACCGGTGGGGTCGACGCTGTGAGACGTCTCTCGGCCGAGCTCGCCAGCGGCGTCAGGAGCGCCGTACCGGCCTAGGCTGGTGGGCATGAGCCTCGCGTACATCCCCAGCCCGCCGACGGGTGTGTGGCACATCGGGCCGTTCCCGCTGCGGGCCTACGCGCTGTTCATCATCGCCGGTGTCGTCGCGGCCGTCGTCATCGGCGAGCGCCGGTGGGTCGCCCGGGGCGGCACCCAGGGCGTCGTCACCGACGTCGCCACGATCGCCGTGCCGTTCGGGATCGTCGGCGCGCGGATCTACCACGTCATCACCAGCCCGGCCGTCTACCTCGACGACCCGATCGCCGCGCTCTACATCTGGAAGGGCGGGCTCGGGATCCCCGGCGGGATCGCCGGTGGCTTCCTTGCGGCCTACATCATCCTGCGACGACGCGGACTGTCCAAGAGCGCGTTCGCCGACGCGGTCGCGCCCGGGATCGCGGTGGCGCAGGCGATCGGCCGGATGGGCAACTACTTCAACCAGGAGCTGTTCGGCCGGCCGACGACCCTGCCGTGGGGGTTGCGGATCGACCCGGACAACCGCGACGCGGTCGCCGGCGCGATGGCCTACCACCCGACCTTCCTCTACGAGCTGCTCT
>JBBPYI010000054.1:0-3400 GCA_038200075.1 Mycobacteriales bacterium | reverse complement strand
GCAGGCTCTGGGCGCCGCGCAGACCCAGCGCGCAGAGGCGACCCGGGCAACTGCACGGCCCCTGCGCGTCCTGCTGGCCGAGGACAACGCGGTCAACCAGCGGGTGGCAGTGCTGATGCTCGAGCGACTCGGACACCGCGCTGATGTGGTGGGCAACGGACTGGAGGCCGTGCAGGCGGTGACGGCCGCGGCCTACGACGTGGTGCTCATGGACGTCCAGATGCCGGTGCTGGACGGGCTCGAGGCGACCCGACGCATCCGCCTGCAGGTGCCACCCCAGCGCCAGCCGACGATCATCGCCATGACGGCGAACGCGCTGAGCGAGGACCGCGACCGATGCCTGGCCGCCGGGATGAACGGCTACCTGTCCAAGCCGGTGCGCCGCGAGGACCTCGCCGCGGCACTGAGCCTGGTGACTGTGCCGGACGACGCGGTGAAGGATGGCGTCGTGGACGAGGTGGCACCGGACGGCGGCGCGGTCGACCCGACGGTGCTCGGCTCGCTGCTGTCGCGCCTCGGCGACCGGGCGCCGGGCTTCCTGACCGGCCTGCTCGCGACCTGGGAGACCGAGACGGCGAAGTCCTCGGCCGCCTTCGACGCAGCGGTCGACGACGACGACCGGGAGGCCGCGGGCCGTCTCGCGCACAGCATCAAGGGCGGCTCTGCCTCGATGGGCGCGGTCGAGCTCGCCCGGATCGCCGGCGAGATCGAGGCGGCGGCGCGCGGCGACGACCCGCTGGACCTGGCGCAGGCCCGCGACCGGCTGACGGCCGCCGTCGCCCGAGCCCGGGTCGGGCTGGCCTCGCTGTCGGCGTGACCCTGCCCCCGGTGCAGGCGCCCTTCCCCCTCACCGCGCCCTACCGCGTGAACCCCGCGCCACGACCGGTCAGCAGTGCGCCGCTGGTCGAACTCGACGACTCCTGGCCCGCCGCGCTGGCCCGCCGCCTGGAGCGACTGGCCGTCGACGAGCCCGGGGTGGTGGTGCGCGACGGCGAGCACCCTGAGCTGGCCGCAGCCGTCCACGCGGCCTTGGACCTGCTGCCCGGCGGGGTCGGCGCCCTGCCGCTGCTGGGCGTACGCCTGAGCGGCGAGCACGCCGTCCGGATCGGGTCGAGCGTCTCGGAGCCCGCGACTGCCCTGCTGCTGGCACGCGAGGGGCTGGACCTGCTGGTCACCGCCTGGCTGCTGGCGTGCTCGGACGACCTGGTGGTGCTGCGCCGGCGCGGACCGGGTGAGGCTGTGGCGGAGCTGCTCGCGGTCGCCTTCCCCAGCGGCTGGCCACCGCGTCGACGCGCCGGCGCGACGCTGCTCGAGCTGCACGCACCGGTCGCCGACGGTGAGCGGCTGCAGCGGGCGGCGCCGGCGCTGACCGAGGCGCTGCTCACCAAAGGTCCACTGCGACAGCATGTCTGGGGCCTGGACCCGTCCGGGCGGCTGGACCACGACCCGTCGGCGCCGGATGCTCGCGCCGAGGTCGCCTCGGCTGACCCCTCCCGGTGGTGGTTGCGGGTCGAGCGGCAGACCAGCGTGCCGCTGCCTGCCCTCGGGCGGGCGCTGTTCACCATCCGTCCCTACCTCACGCCGCTGGTCTTGCTCGACGCCACGCAACGGGCGGTGCTGGCGGCCGCGGTGTCGTCGATGAGCCCGCAGGCGCTGGCCTACAAGGGCATCACCGAGCTGGCCCCGGACCTGGTGGCCTGGCTCAGTTGAGCGTCGGGTCGTCGGGGAATCCAGCGGCAAAGGCGTACGGCGGGCCCTGCCTGCGCAGCACCCGCGGCCACAGCCGCCCGGGATCCGGGTCGAACGCGTCGTCCGGCAGCGCGCCGAGCACCCACCAGTCGTCCTGCTCGATCTCGGCCTCGAGCTGTCCGGGCGACCAGCCGGCGTAGCCGGCGAAGATGCGTACGCCCTCCAGGGTCCGGACCAGCTCCTGTGGCGACGCGTCGAGGTCGACGGTGCCGACCGCCTCGCCCGGCACCCCCTCCAGCGCGGAGTACGCCCCGGCCGGCGCCCGGTCGAGGCGGCGACGGCCCAGGCAGATCGCGGAGGTCGGCGCGACCGGCCCGCCGGTGAAGACCAGCGACGGGACGGTCGACAGCTCGGCCCAGTCCGGCAGCACCTCGACGACGTCGGTGCCGGTCGGGCGGTTGAGGACCAGGCCGAGCGCGCCGTCGTCGGGGTCGGCCTGCAGCAGCAGCACGACGGTGCGCCGGAAGTGCAGGTCGGTCAGGGCGGGGGTCGCGACGACCAGCTGCCCTGCCCTCACGGCGGGGTCCGGCCGGCCCGCGCGCGGGTCTGAGCTGCCAGCAGCTCGCGCAGCACCGGCAGCGCCCGCTGGTCCTTGGGCCGGTTCGCGGCCGCCTTGCTGTCGACGATGTCCGCCAGACTCGCCAGCTGGAGCGGCACACCACGGAAGTCGACCACGACTGCGGAAGGGGCCAGGCTCGCGTACCCGGTCGATGCGGCCGGCGTGAAGGAGATGTCGAGGTCACCGAAGGGAGTGGTGAGGTTCCAGAAGATCGCGGCGGCCAGTGAGGTCGCGTCGCACGAGAAAGCCAGCCCTTCCGGGATCTCCGGGTGCCTGATGCGGGCATCGAGCGCCCGCAGCGCCGCCGCGAGCCGGGTGAGGGTCTCCCGCGACGCCTCCGGCGTGACGTCCACGTCCTCAGTCAGCAACGGGCTCCCGTGGGCGACGGCCGCCAGTCCTCCGATGAGGACGAAGACGACCTCATGCTCGACCAGCACCGCCAGGATGCGCTCCGGGAGGAAGTCCTCAGGCAACGCCCGCCGCCCGCACCGCGGCGCGCAGGTCATGCGCCACCGCGACCAGCCGGGTGTTGGCCTCGAGCCGCTCCCCGGGCGTCATCCGCAGCCGTCGCTGCGCCTGCGACCAGTCGTCGCGCAGCCCGTCGTCGTACGCCTCGAGCGACACGTTCAAGACGAAGCCGCACAGGCGCAGCAGGCGTACGACGTTCTCGAACGACGGCTCGGTCGCCATCCGCTCCCAGCGGGCGATGGAGGACTGCGTCGTGCCGGCCCGCTCGGCCAGCTCGCGCTGGGTCAGGCCGGCACGCTTGCGTGCCTCGACGATCAGGTCAGCTCCCGTTGGCCCCATGGACTGACGATAGCCGAACCGCTATGTCTAGACCAGGGCGTTCTTGGCCTGGCTGCGGAACGCCTTCTGCCGCTCGCCCTGGTTGAGGATCACCTTGCGGATGCGCACCTCGGCCGGGGTGACCTCGACGCACTCGTCCTCGCGGCAGAACTCCAGCGCCTGCTCCAGGCTGAGCGCCTTGTGCGGGATGAGGGGCACGAGCACGTCGGAGGAGCTCTGCCGCATGTTGGTGAGCTTCTTCTCCTTGGTGGCGTTGACGTCCATGTCGTCGCTGCGGGAGTTCTC
>JBBPYI010000053.1:0-2893 GCA_038200075.1 Mycobacteriales bacterium | reverse complement strand
TGGGCGGCCTTCCGTGCGTCCTTCGAGCGCCTGATGGCGCTGGTCGCCGAGATCGGGTCAGGTCCTGCGGCCCCGGCGTCGATCACCGTCCTGGGCGGCGACGTGCACTTCTCCTATCTGGCCCAGGCCCGCTTTCCGGAGTCCGACGGGGTGACCAGCGCGGTGCACCAGGCGGTCTGCTCGCCGGTGCGCAACCCGGTGGACCGCGCGATCCAGACCGGTGACCGCTTCGCTTCCTCCGCGGTCGGTCGCTGGGTCGGCCGGCTGCTGGCTCGTACGGCCGGGGTCGCCGCACCCGCCGTGACCTGGCGGGTGGACCACGGGCCGTGGTTCGACAACGAGATCGGGGCGATCGAGATGGCAGGCCGCTCCGCGCTGTTCCGACTCGAGCGGGCGGTGCCGGGCGACGCCGACGAGCGGCTCGAGACCGTGCTGGAGCACCGCCTGGTCTAGAGCGAGCGGGTCAGCCCGCCGTCGACGGGCAGCATCATGCCGGTCAGGTAGGACGCGGCCGGGCTCAGCAGGAACGCCGCGGCCCGTCCGAACTCCTCGGGTCGGCCGTACCGCCGCAGTGGGATGTCGGTGGGGACGTCGTCCTCGCCCGCACCCAGCTCGCGCAGCCGGTCCGTGAGCACCCTGCCGGGCAGCAGGCCGTTGACGCGCACACCCTGCGGTCCGAGCTCGTCGGCCATCGTCTTGGCCAGCATCGCGAGCCCGGGTCGCAGCCCGTTGCTGGCGGCCAGGCCCGCGACGGGCGCCTTGACGCTCGTGGACAGCACCAGCGCGATCGAGCCTGCGCCCTCGTGCAGCGCCGGCACGACCGCGCGGATCAGGCGCACGGCGCCGAGGAAGACGCTGTCGAACGCCCCGCGCCACTGCTCGTCGGTCAGTCCGAGTGCCGGCCCGGGCGGGGGACCGCCGACGCTGACCAGGGCGCCGTCGAGCCGGCCGTACGCCTCGAGGCACGCCTCGACCAGCCGTCCTGGCGTGCTCTCGTCGGCCAGGTCCGCCGCCAGAGCGACGCAGCCCAGCCGGTCGGCGGCGCGGCGTACGCCCTCGGGGTTGCGGGCGGACAGGACCACCGACGCGCCCTCGGCGACCAGCACCTCGGCGGTCGCAAGGCCCAGGCCACGAGAGGCTCCGGTGACGAGGAAGGCCCTGCCGGCCAGCCCGAGGTCCATCTACGGCACGACCAACGTGCGGACGCCCTGTCCGGCCTGCATGTCGGCGAAGGCGCCGTCGATGCCGTCCAGGCCCACGGTGCCGGTGATGAGCGCACCGAGGTCGAGCCGCCCGGCGGCGGCGTGCTCCAGGATCGTCGGGATGTCGCGCAGCGGATCGGTCGAGCCGTAGACGCAGCCCTGGATGGTGCGGGCGAAGTGGAACAGCTCCAGGGCGGTGAAGCTGACCTGCTGCTCCTTGCCGCCGATGCCGACGATGGTCGTGACGCCGCCGCGACGGGTCGCCGACCAGCAGGCCCGGATGGTGTCGGCCAGGCCGACGCAGTCGAAGGCGTGGTCGGCGCCGCGCCGGCCGGTCAGTGCACGCACCTGCTTGGCCAGCTCGCCGCCGGCCTCGAGCACGTCGGTGGCGCCCATGGTGCGGGCCAGCTCCAGCTTGTCGGGGGAGCGGTCCACCACGATGATCTGGCCGGCGCCGGCGAGCCGGGCGCCCTGCACGACCGACAGCCCGACGCCACCGAGCCCGACGACCAGCACCGACTGGCCGGCCCGGACCTTCGCGGTGTTGAGCACCGCACCGACCCCCGTCATGACGGCGCAGCCGACCAGCGCTGCGTGCTCGAGCGGCACGGCGTCGGGCACCTGGATCACGGCCCGCTCCGACACGACCGTCTGCTCGGCGAAACCCCCCGTCGACAGGCCGGGATAGACGTCGTTGCCGTCCACGGTGGCGTACGGCGCGCCGGCCGCGTCGTTGGAGTGCTCGCACAGCCACGGCTCGCCCTGCAGGCAGAACCAGCAGGTTCCGTCCGGCGGCGCCCAGCACAGCACCACCCGGTCGCCGGGGGAGCAGGTCGTCACGCCCTCGCCAACGCTGAGGACGGTGCCGGCCGACTCGTGGCCGAGCACGACCGGCATGGCCGAGCGCAGGGTGCCGCGGGCCAGCGACAGATCGCTGTGGCAGACCCCGGTCGCGGCGATCTGGACCCGCACCTGCCCTGGGCCGGGCTCGGGCAGGTCGAGCTCAGCCAGGCGCAACGGCTCACCAGCAGCGGACAGGACGGCGGCGCGGACCACGTGGGGCACTCCAGAGCTGTGGCGGTGAGCGGCACGCCGCGGCCCCGGGAGGCCGTCGAGCCAGCGTGGTCACCGGTGTCGAGTGGTGCGGAAAGAGCGAACGTACGCGGCCTCGGAAGGGACGTCCTGCGCCGGCCCCCTCGGCCAGATCTGGTGCAGAACGGACCGTCGTAGGGCAAAAGCCGCGCGATTCGTCTCAGGCCGGCGCTTTGGGGTAGATCGCGTGCGACCGGAACGCCACACGCCCTGTCTGGAGCAGCTATGCGTCTGCCCGCACTCCTTCGGCTGTCCCGTAGGCCAGGCGCGCCCCTGGCCCTGGTGGCAGCCAGTGTCCTTGTGCTCTCCGCCTGCAGCTCGGGTGGCACGTCTGCATCCGATGCCGGAGCCTCGTCGGCCGGTGACGACGGCAACGGGAAGTACGGCGTCATCTACGAAAAGACCGGTACCGGCAAGATGGTCGAGCCGATCATCCCGTCGACCCCGAGCGTGAACAACTACTTCGGTGAGATCGTCTGCGACGGCAAGCCCGCGACGGACACCGAGAAGCCGCTCGCTGACAACTGCACCCGCGTGTTCGAGATCACCGCCGAGCCGGTCCTGCAGCAGATCGCGCGCTTCCCGATGAAGACCGCCAC
>JBBPYI010000052.1:0-7101 GCA_038200075.1 Mycobacteriales bacterium | reverse complement strand
GCCGTCGTCGGTGAGGTGGAGGGTCATGTCGCCGAGGCCGGCTGGGACCAGCCGCCGCAGCTGTTCGCGCTGGTGCAGACCGAGCAGCTGCTGCGGACCGAGCCGCAGCTGGCCCAGACCATGGGCCTGGTTGCCGGCGACCCGGCGTCGCTCACCCCTATTGCCCAGGAGCCGCTGGGCGACGGCCCGCTCGACGAACAGCTCGCGTCGCTGATGTTCGGCGACGACGTCCTGGGCGTCATCCTGGCCCACGAGGTGCTGGTCCTGCCGCCCTCGGCCGAGACCGATCTGGAGCAGGTCGAGGACCCGGCGGTCGCAGCGGCCGAGCACCCCGAGCGGCGCGAGGTCCGGATGGTCGTGGGGGTCGCCCGAGGCGGCGCGACGGCCTGCGTGCTGCGGCTGCGCGGCGCCGACGAGGACGCCGACGAGCGGGTCACCGGCCCGGATCTGGCGCCCGCGCTGTCGCGCGCGCTGCTGGCGACGCTGGAGGACTAGGTCGGAGGGCTCGTGCGCTGGGGACGGCGGGTCCGGCGTACGGCCGACGTCACGGGCGCCAGCGGGAGGTCGAGCGAGAACTCCGAGCCCTTGCCCACGGCGGAGGTGACGGTCACGGGCAGACCGGCGTCGTCGGCGAGCCGGCGTACGAACGACAGGCCGAGTCCGAGACCGCCGACGCGTCGGGTGGCTGAGCCGTCGACCTGCTCGAAGGACAGGAACAGCCCGGCCTGGTCGGCCTGAGCGATCCCGGGGCCGGCGTCGCGCACGCCGACTCGTACGCGGTCGCCGTCGGGGCTGAGGGCGGCGGTGAGCGTCACGGCGGTGCCGGGCGCGGTGTACTTGACGGCGTTGTCGATAAGCTCGTCGAGCGCCTTGCCGAGCCAGGCCGGGTCGACCTCGACCAGGGGCAGCCGAGCGGCAACGCGCCGCCGCAGGTCGCTGGCGCGGGCGGGCGCGCGCGTGCGCCAGGCCGCCAAGCGGGCGTCGACGAGCTCGGCCGGTGCGATCGGGCGGGGGGTGATGGTGACCCGGCCGGCCTCGATCGCGGCAACGTCCACGAGCAGGTCGACGACGCGGTTCATCTCGATGCTCTCGTCACGGATCGTGGTGGCGAAGCGGGTGACCTTGTCGCTGTCGAGCCCAGGCTTGCCGACCAGGATCTCGGCGTAGCCGCGGATCGGGGTCAGCGGGGTGCGCAGCTCATGGCTGACGTTGGACAGGAAGTCGGTCTTCATCCGCTCCACCTCGCGCTCGCGGGTGGTGTCACGCAGCACCAGCACGACGCCGTCGCCGCCCTCCAGCGCCGCCACCGCCACCCGCACCGGGACGGTGGTGCCGTCCGGGCGGTGCACGTCAGCGGCCACATCGGCGTCGGTGACGACAGGCACCAGCGGTACGCCGCCGGCGCGCAGGTCGACCACCTCGGCGAGCGGCCGGCCGAGCGCGACGCCCTCGACGAGCCCGGCCATTGCCAGCGCGGCGCGGTTGACGCTGGTCACGACGCCGTTGGCGTCGGCGGCGACCAGCCCGTCGGTCATCGACGACAGCACCGTCTCCAACCGGACCGCAGACGCGCGCAGATCACCGGTCAGCCGCGACACCGAACCGGTCATGGCGTCGAAGCTGCGCGACAGGGTGCCGACCTCGTCGCGGCCGGTCAGGCCGGTCGTCACGCTTAGGTCTCCCGCCGCGACCCGCTCGGCGGCGGCGGTGAGACGGCGTACGGGCTCCACGGTGCGGCGGCCCAGCACCAGCGCCAGACCGCCGACGACGGCGGTGGCCAGCACGGCGGTCAGCAGCAGGCTGCGCAGCGCGTCGCGTTGCGCACTGAGGGACGCCTCGGCCGAGCGAGACAGGGCAATCACCCCGACCGGCTCGCCGGTCAGTGCGGTGAGGGTCCGAAAGCTCACCGACGGGTCGTCGCCGGTGGCCGAGACGGCGAGACCGTCCGCGCTGATCCCGTCGCCGACCCCGGCGTCGGCGGCGATCCGGGCCAGCCGCTCGCGGGCCCGGCCGGTGGCGTTGCTGGCCACGACCTGGCCACCGACCAGCAGCGACAGGCCGAAGCCGGCGTCGCTGCTGTCGCGGCTGACGAAGCTGTCGTTCAGGCGGATGCCGTAGAGAAAGACCGAGGACGCCGGGGCCTGCGGCGTCGGGCGGGGGGCGGGCAGGGCGGCGACCAGGGCGAGGCCGGGGGTGGGGCCGACCAGGCGTACGACGCTGGCGACACCGGTCTGCTCCGAGACCCGACCGGGACCTCCTGCCAGCGCCAGCACGACCAGCTTGCTGCCGGCCAGCGCCACCTGCTCCCCCGCCGTCAGGGCGGCCCGTCCGCCGAGATCCACCGGTGTGCCGGAGCGGGGCACCTGCAGGGCGAAGGTTGCCGTACCCGGCCCGGAGAAGGCGTTGATGGTGGGCGCGCAGGCGGTCGGCGCGAGGCGACAGGCACCGGCGACGAGTGGCAGCGCGCCCTGCAGGTTGCTGCGGGTCTCGGCGATCAGCTGCTGGCGCCCGAGCGCGGCGTCGGCGACGAGGCGGTCCTGCTCGCGTACCGCACCGTCGGCGACGACTGTCCCGACGACCCCGACGGCCGCCACCGCCATGACCAGCACTCCGGCCAGCACCGCCGAGACGACCTTGCCGAGCAGGCTGGAGCGGGCCAGCACCAGCAGCGCCCCGAGCAGCAGCAGCGCCGAGGCCCCTCGCAGGCCGACGACGACCAGCGAACCGGGGGCGTCGTCGGCCACGGGACCCAGACCTGCGGCCACCCCGGCCAGCAGCAGACCGGCCGCCAGCAGCAGGCCAGGGGGGTCGCGACGGGCGCGCAGGCTCGCCACGACGGCGGCCAGCGCGGCCGCGGCGGCCAGCACGGCGGGCAGGGGCGCGGACGCCAGCGGAACCACCACCGCCGCCCCCCGCGCGTCGAGCACGGGTTCTCGTCGCATCCGACGAGCCAGCGCACCAGCGTAGAGGCCGGCTGCGAGCAGCAGCAGCCCCGCGGCCCGGGCTGTCGGGAGCAGGTCGGAGCGTGGCCGCCCGAAGCCGGTGGCCGTCAGCACCTCGACGGTCGCCAGCACCAGACCGCCGACGGCGAGCAGCACCGCCGGACCCCGTCCGGCGCTCGAACGGGCGAGCGCGACGACGCCGAGCCCGACCCAGGCGGCGACGGCGAGCAGGACCACGGCCCCGAGCAGCGCGAAGGGGACGCCGGGCTCCATGGCCGGAGTGTAGGGAGATCAGCCCCGTAGCCGGGGAGGCCGGGCCCGGTCCGGGGGTGGGAGCCGGTTCAGGCGGAGCAGAGCGTGGGCGTACGGCCGGCGCGCAGCGCCTCCAGCCCACTCAGGGCGTCCTGCAATGTCGTGACCTTGACCAGCTCCAGCCCTGCCGGAGGCCGCAGGGAGGCCTCGGCGCAGTTGGCCTCGGGCACCAGGAAGGCGACGGCGCCCTTGGCCCGAGCGGCAACGAGCTTCTGGGGGATCCCACCGATCGGGCCGACGGCGCCGTCGTCGGAGATCTCCCCGGTGCCGGCGATGTAGCGGCCACCGGTCAGCGAGGGCTTGCCGAGCTTGTCCAGGATGCCCAGCGCGAACATCAGCCCGGCGCTCGGTCCGCCGACGTCCTGCAGGGTGATGTCGACGGTGAAGGGCAGGTCCACCGGCTTCTGGGCCGGCATGATCCCGATGACCGGGCGCTGCTTGCCGTCGGTGGAGGCAGCCGGGGTGATCTCGGCGATCGCGGCGGTGCCGCCCCGGGTGTAGGCGATGCGAACGGCGGTGCCGACACCGGCGGCCGTGATCGCAGCCCGCAGCCCGGCCTCGTCCTTGACCGTCACCCCGTCGACGCTGACCAGCACGTCCCCGGCTTTGAGCTTGCCGTCGGCCGGCGAGCCGGCGCTGACCTCGCCGACCGAGACGGTGAAGGTGGTGAACCCGAGCTGGCGCGCGGCGGCGGTGATCGCGCTGTTCTGCGAGGCGACCATCGACTGGGCGTTCTCCTCGTTGACCTGCTCGTTGGTCTTGCCGGGCGGGTAGACGACGTCGCGCGGCACCACCGCCAGGTCGCGCTCGAACCAGCCGCGCAGGGCCTCGAGCAGCGTGAGATCGGGCTGCACCCCGACTGTCGTGAGGTCAAGGTGTCCGTCGGTCGCGAAGACCTCGGTGCCCTTGATGTCGATGACCGGGGTGCCCTTGACGGCGCCCAGCGTGTTGTAGGTCGGACCTGGGCCGAGCGCGACGTACGGCACGGGGGTGGCCACCGCGGCCCCGGCCAGGACGAGCGTCAGCACAGAGGCGAGCAGCAGGGTCAGGGTGCGCCGGGACACGCCCTCAGCCTAAACGCTAGGCGTGTCCCGCGGCGCTCAGGCGAAAAAGCCCAGACTCGCGGGGGTGGCGTGGCCGTTGCTGGTCGCCATCGCGGGCTCCGGCTGCTCCTGCACGGGCAGCTCCTGCACGGGCAGCTCCTGCACGGGCAGCTCCTGCACGAGGGCCAGCGCCGGCGGCTCGACGGACGGGACCGGCTCCGGGACCTCGACGTCAGCGACGGCGGCCTCCGGCGGTATTGCGGCGGGTACCTCGACGCCGGGCCTCTCGACGCGGTAGTAGGCGCGGAAGGACAGCGGCACCTCGGTGAGCGCCTGCACGCTGACCGACGAGACCCCCTCGACGTTGCGCAGGTGCTCCACGAGGCGGACGGCCTCCTCGAGACTGGGGAGGCGGCGAAACGCGGGCGTCCCGTCCGGGGCGGGGAAGAAGACGGCGTGCTCCACGGGGCGAGGCCCTTCGTTCGGGGCGGACCCGGTGTCCGCTCGATCTCTGTCATGGTCGGCAGCAGGACCCGGGCACCTTGAGCGCGAACTCTGCCGCGAACACTGCACAGTGTCCGACGCGACCCGGTTGTCCCGGTTCGTGTGGGGCAACATCGTGTGCGCGAAGGCCGCGAGGATCCGCACCTCTGCTCGTTGAGGGGTCGTCGGCGCCACCCAGCCCCCGACAGAACAGGTGTGCGCATGTCCTCGATCCACGAGCTGCCGGACCACCAACCGCCGCCCGCGCGAGCCCGACTGCAGGTCGTCCCCCGCGAGCCGCTCGACTTCGACGCGGTGGTCGTGAACCTGACTCCCCGCCTGCAGCGCTACGCCACCCGCCGACTCGGTGACCGCCATGAGGCCGAGGAGCTGGTGCAGGAGGCGCTGCTGCGCGCCTACGACCACCGGCACGAGCTGGCGACCGAGGACGACGTCGCAGCCTGGTCGACCTGCGTCACCGGACGGCTGGTCATCGACCGGCTGCGGGTGCGGGGACGCTCCATCAACGTCGCCGAGGTGCCCGAGGGCGCGCGGGTCGGTCGCGACACCGCCGATGTCGTGGTGGCCAGAGACGAGGCCCGGCTCGCGCTCGACGCGCTCGACGCGATGCCGGCCCGGCAGGCGGCCGTGCTGTGGGCCCGCGAGGTGGAGGGTCTGGCCTACGACCAGATCGGCGAGCGGTTCGGCCTCACCGAGCCGGCTGTCCGCTCCCTGCTGAGCCGGGCTCGCAAGACCCTGCGCCGGGAGTTCGCCACGCGGGGCGGCACCCTGCCGGCTGCGGGCCTCGTGGCGCTCGCCCCGTGGGTGGACGGTTTGACGTGGCTGGATCGACTGCGCCGGGCAGCGGTGCGCGCCAGCGCTCCCGCCGCGCTCGGAGCGGCCGGTCTCGGCGTGCTCAGCGGGGTGCTGCCGATGCCGTGGAACGCGCCTGCCGACGCGGCGCCGGCCGCCCGGCCGGGCGTGACGACGGCGAGCACCTCCCGTCCGGCCACAACCCCGCCGGCGCCGGTCCGAGCGCTGCCGGCCGTACGCCGCAGTGCCCCCGCGCCGGCAGCGCCTGTCGCCGCCCCGGCCCGCACCCGCACCACGGCGCCTGCGCCGGACGGGCTGATCGACCGCAGCGGGCTGGGCCAGACGTGCGTCGACGCCGCCGGCGCCGGCGCCGGCGGCACCTCGTGCGAGCCGCCCGGCGCCGCGACGCTGCACGTAGGACCAGCGCTGCCCACCAACCCGGCCGGCATCAGCCGGGTCGGCGTGGAGAGCCGACAGATCGACTGCACCGTCGTGCCGGACCTGCCCATGACCACCTGCACCCCTGCTGAAGGAGACCACCGATGACCCGCCGAGGCCTGCTGACCGCCCTGACCGGCCTCACCCTGATCGGGACGCTCGGCGCACCCGCCCTGGCGGGACCGGTGCCTGCTCAGGAGCGCCGCGAGAGCGTCTGCCTGCGGCTGGACCCGGACCAGAACCAGCGCGAGGGCATCTGCGTCTGGGCCCCGATCACCTTGCCGCCGTCGGCCGACCGCTAGTCCGGACGCCGGGACGGCCGCGGCCCGCCGAGCGCGGCCCGGAAGCGCTCGTGCTCCCGCACCGATCGTTGCGCCGACCCGGGGCCGCGGGTGCGCGATCGCCAGGCGGTCCAGGCGACCGCGGCAAGGGTCGCGACCGGCACGGGAAGCAGCCACAGCAGCCAGTCGGGAGGCACGGGACGACCCTACGGCGTGCCGACCCACTCCTGCTCGCCGTCGGTGAAGACCTGTCGCTTCCAGATCGGGACGGTTGCCTTGAGGTCGTCGATGAGCCGGCGGGCCGCCTCGAAGGCCTGGCCGCGGTGCGACGCCGACGCGGCCACCACGACAGCGATGTCGCCGACCTTGAGCAGCCCGGTGCGGTGCACGGCCGCGAGGGCGTGCACCGGCAGGTCGGCGGCGACCTGCTCGGCGACGACCCACAGCGCCGCCTCGGCCCCGGGGTGCGCCTCGTACTCCAACGCGCTCACACCCTTGCCGCCGTCGTGGTCGCGCACCAGCCCGGTGAAGGACACGACCCCGCCGGCCGCCGGGTCCTCGACGGCCGCCAGGACCTCCGCCACGTCGAGAGGGGTGTCGCGCAGGGCCAGCAGCCGGATGACGCTCATGGCCGCCACCGTAGGGCCGGGCGTGCAGACATGGGCGCGACCCAGCCGCGGTCGGCGGGGGGTCGCCCCAGTGACGGGGGGGGGCCACACCGCGCCCGGCGGGCCCGGGCGCGCGGGCACCCCGCCCCGGGCCCCCACACCGCCCCCCGCGCGCCCGCGG
>JBBPYI010000051.1:0-9174 GCA_038200075.1 Mycobacteriales bacterium | reverse complement strand
GCATGACCATCGAGGCGCCGGTGTCCGGGCTCGACACGATCGAGTTCGCCATCGCCGAGATCGCCGCCGGCCGACCCATCGTCGTGGTCGACGACGAGGACCGCGAGAACGAAGGCGACCTGGTCTTCGCCGCCGAGATGGTCACCCAGGAGCTGGTCGCGTTCACCATGACGCACTGCCGCGGTCTGCTGTGCGTGCCGCTGGAGGAGGACGTCCTGGACCGGCTGCACCTGGGGCAGATGGCGCCGCACAACACCGAGCGGATGCAGACGGCCTTCACCGTCAGCGTCGACGGCCGCGAGGGCGTCACCACCGGCATCAGCGCCGTCGACCGGGCCGTCACGATCCAGCTCCTCGCCGACCCCGAGACCACGGCGTACGACCTCGTCCGGCCCGGGCACGTCTTCCCGCTCCGGGCCAAGGCCGGCGGGGTGCTGCGCCGCCCCGGCCACACCGAGGCCGCGGTCGACCTGGCCCGACTCGCCGGGCTGCGCCCGGCCGGCGTCATCTGCGAGATCGTCCGGGAGGACGGCCTGATGATGCGCCTGCCCGAGCTCAAGGAGTTCGCCGCGACGCACTCCCTCGCGCTGATCAGCATCGCCGACCTCATCGCCTTCCGGCGGCGTACGGAGAAGCAGGTCGAGCGGCTCGCCGAAGCCAAGATCCCCACCGACCACGGTGACTTCACGGCCCTGGGCTACCGCTCCACCTTCGACGGCACCGACCACGTCGCGCTGGTCAAGGGCGACATCGGCGACGGGCAGGACGTGCTCGTGCGGGTGCACTCCGAGTGCCTGACCGGTGACGTGTTCGGCTCCCGGCGCTGCGACTGCGGCCCGCAGCTCGACGCGGCGCTGGAGGCCGTCAACGCCGCCGGCCGCGGGGTCGTGCTCTACGTCCGCGGTCACGAGGGCCGCGGCATCGGGCTCATGCACAAGCTGCAGGCCTACTCGCTGCAGGACCGTGGCTCCGACACCATCGACGCCAACCTCGAGCTCGGCCTGCCCGCCGACGCCCGCGACTACGGCACCGGCGCGCAGATCCTCTACGACCTGGGCGTGCGCACCATGACGCTGCTGACCAACAACCCGACCAAGCGCGCCGGTCTGGAGGGCTACGGCCTGGAGATCGTCGGCCGCCGCTCGCTGCCGACCTTGGCGACCCCGGAGAACCTGCGCTACCTCAAGACCAAGCGCGACCGGATGGGCCACGACCTGCCTGGTCTCGCGGCGTACGAGGAGGAGGCCACCGAGGCCACCGCCGACGCGCTGGCGAGCGAGCAGTGAGCGGTGTCGGCGCGCCCGGCGCCCGCCCACTGGATGCCCGTGGCGTACGTCTCGCGATCGTCGCGACCCGCTGGCACGACGAGATCACCAGCGCGCTCGTCGAGTCGGCCGTACGCACCGCCAAGGAGTGCGGCGTCGAGGAGCCGACCGTCGTGCGGGTGTCCGGCGCGGTCGAGCTGCCGGTCGTCGCGCAGGCGCTGGCCGCCACCCACGACGCGGTCGCCGCGCTCGGCCTGGTGCTGCGCGGCGGCACCCCCCACTTCGAGTACGTCTGCGACGCTGTGACGTACGGCCTGACGCGTGTCTCGCTCGACAGCCACACGCCCGTCGGCAACGGCGTGCTCACCTGCGACACCGACGAGCAGGCCCGTGACCGCTCCGGCCTGCCCGGCGCCCGCGAGGACAAGGGGCGGGAGGCGGTGCTGGCCGCGCTCGACACCGCTGTCACGCTCAAACAGCTCCGTACCGGCACCCACCCCCGAGAGGCCGTCTAGTGCTCGCGATCGTCCTGCCCAAGGGCAGTCTGGAGAAGCAGGTCCTCGAGCTGTTCTCGGCCGCCGACCTGCACGTCGTGCGTGGCGGCGACCGCGACTACCACGCCCGCGTGGACGACCCCCGCATCGACAAGGTCCGCTTCCTGCGCCCGCAGGAGATCCCGACCTACGTCGAGCAGGGCATCTTTGACCTCGGCATCAGCGGCCGCGACTGGATCACCGAGACCGCGGCCGACGTCGTGAGCCTCGGCGAGATCGGCGGCGGACGGGCCGGCGAGGCCGTCGTCAGCGTCGTGCTCGCGGTGCCGAAGGAGTCGCCGTGGAACTCCGTCACCGACCTGCCGGACGGCGTGCGGATCTCCACCGAGATGCCCGAGACGACGCGTCGTTTCCTGGAGGAGCACGGCGTGAAGGCCAAGGTCTTCACCAGTCACGGCGCGACCGAGGCCAAGATCCCGGACATCGTCGACGCGATCGTGGACCTCACCGAGACCGGCTCGTCGCTGCGCAAGGCCGGACTGAAGATCATCGCCACCCTGCTGACGAGCCGCACCGAGCTGATCGCCAACCGGGAGGCGTACGACGACCCGGCCAAGCGGGCGGCGATGGATGACCTGCTGGTGCTGGTGCAGGGTGCGCTGCGGGCCCGTGGCCACGTGCTGCTCAAGCTCAACGTCTCCGCCGACCAGCTCGATGCGGTGCTCGGGGTGCTCCCGGCGATGGCCTCCCCCACGATCATGACCCTGGTCGCGCAGGACATGCGCGCGCTGGAGACGGTCGTGCCGAAGAAGGGCGTCAACACCCTCATCCCGGCGCTGAAGTCCGCCGGCGCCCGCGACATCCTCGAGCTGCCCATCTCCAAGATCGTCGAGTGAGCGTCGAGGCACCGACCCGTACGGCGAGCCTGGCCCTGACCGCAGCGGTCGCCTCCGGCGCGCTGGTCGCCCTGCAGCAGCGGATCAACGGCGAGCTCAAGACCGCCCTCGGCGACGCGCTGCTGACCGCGCTGGTCTCCTTCGGCACCGGCCTGCTGGCGGTCGTGGTCATCGTGCTGTCGCGGCCGTCGGCGCGGTCGGCCGTACGCCTGGTCCGCGGTGTTCCCTGGGTGCAGCGCCTGGGTGGGCTCGGGGGCGCCACCCTGGTCACGGTCGGCGCGGCGGCGGCGCCCGAGATCGGCGTCGCGCTGCTCACCGTCGGCCTGGTCGCCGGGCAGACAACCGGCGGGCTGGTCGTCGACCGAGCCGGCTGGGGGCCTGGCGGCTCCCACCGGCTGAGTGCACCGCGGGTGCTGGGCGCCGCGCTGTGCCTGGTCGCCGTGGCCATCAGCGTGCTCGGTGACGGCGCCCGCGCAGCCAGCCCCCTGCTGCTCGTGCTCGTCGTCGTCGCGGGGTTTGTGATCGCCATCCAGCAGGCCCTCAACGGCCAGGTCCGGCGGGTCACCGGCGATGCCGGCGTCGCAACGTTGGTCAACTTCGTCGTCGGCACCCTGGCGCTCGGGCTGGGGGTGCTGCTGCACACCGCCGTCACCGGGTTGGACGTCGGCGACTGGCCCGGACCGGAGCAGTGGTACCTCTACCTCGGCGGTCCGATGGGCGCGACGTTCGTCGCGGTCGCCGCCGTGGTCGTCCGCCAGCTCGGGGTGCTGCGCCTGGGCCTGTCGATCATCGCCGGGCAGCTCGTCGGTGCGCTGCTGCTCGACCTGCTGCTGCCGGTGCGCGGCGGCGGCGTCGAGCTGCTCACCGTCGTCGGCGTCGCCCTCACCCTCGTGGCGGTCTTCGTCGCCGGCGCGGGCGGGCGTCGATGATGCGCTACGTCAAGCTGATGACCGGGTTGATGCTGTTCGGCGTCGGCCTGTGGCTGGGGCTGATCGCCGACCTCGGCGTCGGCCCGTGGGACGTGCTCACCGGCGGGCTCAGCCGCCAGCTCGGCACGCCGTTCGGTCGCACCGCCATCGGCATCAGCGTCGTCGTCCTGCTCATCGGCCTCGCGGCCCGGGTCCGGCCCGGCATCGGCACGCTGGCCAACGTCGTGGTCATCGGCGCGGTCATCGACCTGCTTCTCGCGACCGGGTGGCTGGACCGGCTCGGCGAGCAGCCGGCCGCGCTGCGCCTGGTCGCGACGCTGCTGGGCATCGCCTGCGTGGCCGCCGGCTCGGCGCTCTACCTCGGCGCCCACCTCGGCCCGGGCCCCCGCGACGGTCTGATGGTCGCGCTGCACACCCGGACCGGCTGGCGGGTCGGCACCTGCCGGGCGCTGCTGGAGTGCGCAGTGCTCGTGCTCGGCGTGCTGCTCGGCGGCCCGGTCGGGATCGGGACCCTGCTGTTCGCGCTCGGCATCGGCCCGGCGGTGCAGGTGGCGTTCAGGCTGCTGCGCCAGACCCCGGTCGCACGCCCCATCGAGGCGCCCGCATGACCGAGCCGCTGGTCCTTCGCCCGCGCAAGCTCATCCGGATCTGCGTCGGCCTGGCCGCCTTCGTGCTTGTCGGCTTCGGGATCGTGGCGTACGCCCTGGGTCGGGCCGGGGCCGGCAGCACAGGCGGGGAGGGACAGATCACCTTCCGGCTGCCCGACCAGCTCGCGCTGTTCGGGATCGGGGTGCTGCTGGCGGCGGCGCTGCTGGCCTTCACCCGGGCCCGGGTCGAGGCCGACGCCGCCGGCATCAGGGTGCGCAACGTCGTCGGCGAGACGGTGCTGCCGTGGCAGGTGGTGCGGGCCGTACGCCTGGACGAGGGCAGCTCCTGGGCCAGCCTGGACCTGCACGACGACGACACGGTGGCGCTGCTGGCGGTCCAGAGCAACGACGGGGAGCGCGCGGTCCAGGCCGTGCTGGACCTGCGCGCGCTGCTCAAGGCCTCCCGTGACGGCTGAAACATCACATTTCGATGACACTGTCGTGTGGTGGAGCCCGCGACGTCCGGCGCTGACCGAGGATCAGCAGGCCACTCCTCCAGCCGCGCGGGCCACGCGCCGACCCATCGGACGTGACCGTGATGCGCCGCCGCACCTCGCTGAGCACCGCCGTCCTGGCCGTCGCGGTCCTCGCCGGTCCGGCGTACGCAGGATCGCTGGGGGAGGCCCCAGCCCTGGTGCGCACCGCCACCGCGGTGGCGCCGACGCCGGTCGCGCTCGAGCCAGCGACGCAGCCCGCCGACCCGGCCGCGGGGCAGGCGCTGGGCCGGCGGGTGAGCCAGGCGCTGTCGGCCGCGGGCGTGACCACGGTCGCCGCGGCGGTCGACGTCGCGGGTTACGACGCGGTGCTGCGACGCGACGCGGCCCACGCGCTCCCGCCGGCTTCGACGCAGAAGAACTACACCGGCCTGGCCGCGTTGGTGGCGCTGGGCCCGACCGCCCGCTTCCGCACCGAGGTCGCCGCGGTCGAGCAGCCCGTGGCCGGCCAGCTGCCCGGCAGCGTGTGGCTGGTCGGCGGGGGAGACCCCTATCTGACGATGACCGGGCTGCGGTCGCTGGCGCGCAGCGTGCGCTCGGCGGGAGTTACCGCGATCACCGGTGACGTGTTGCTCGACGACAGCCGCTACGACGCCCGGCGCCGCGCCGACGGGTGGAAGGGCTCGTTCGTGCCCGGCCAGTCCGGACCGCTGTCGGCGCTCGCGGTCGACCACAACACCTGGCGCAAGGACAGCGCCTTCCTGGCCGACCCGGCGCTGCCGGCGGCGGTGCGCTTCCGGGACTTCCTGCAGGCCGAGGGCGTGACGGTCGGCGGAACGGTGAAGCGGTCGCTGCGTCCCGAGGCCGCCACCACGGTGGCCGAGACGCTTTCCGGCCCGGTGCCCGCGGTCGTACGCCGCGCCTTGAAGGACTCCGACAACTTCGCCGCCGAGCTGGTGCTCAAGGAGCTGGGCCGGGTCGTCAAGGGCGACGGCAGCTCGCTCGGAGGAGTCGCCGCCACCCGCCAGGTGCTCGGCGGCCTCGGCGTGCCGGTCGGCGCGGCGGCCGACGGGTCCGGACTGTCCTCCCGGGACCGGCAGAGCGCTGCCGGGCAGGTCGCGCTGCTGCGGGCCGCCGACACCTCCGGCACCGACCTGCGCGTCGCCCTGCCGATTGGCTGTCGCGACGGCACGCTGCGCAAGCGCTTCTGCGGGACCGCCGCCGCCGGCGTGGTGACGGCCAAGACCGGAACGCTCACGGGCGTACGCGCGCTGTCGGGATACACCCGCACCGCCAGCGGCCGCGACGTGTGGTTCGCCTTCCAGCTCACCGGCGTCAAGGACGCCACCAAGGCGCTCAAGGCCATGGACCGGGCCGTCGTGCTGCTCAGCGAGGCGACCGAGTAGCGGCCTGCGCCCTGCCCCGTGCCCTGCGGGTGATCCACAGTGGGATCGCTCAGGTCAGCGGCGTACGTCCGGCACTGAGCAGCGCGAAGCCACTGTGGATCACCGGGGGCGGTGGGCGGCCAGCGTCATCTCGGCCGGGACCGTCAGCAGCAGCGCCGGGAAAACGCAGGCGGTCACCGCTGCTCCGAGCTCTGCGAGCTGAGCGTCGTCCACGCGCTCACCTCCGTCCGTGGGCGGACTGTGCGTGCTGACGCTAACCCTTGTGAGGCGTGCGGACTACCGTCGCGGCGGTGAGCGAGACCGGCCTTCCCGACGAGCGTCTCGCGGCGGCGCTGACAGCATGGGTCGCCAGGCCGTCGGCCCCTGCACGCGCCGAGGTGCTCGCGGCCCTTGCTGGCGCCCGCGTCTTCGTCGCCATCACCGCCACCAGCACCGCCGAGCACGTGGAGGCCAGCACGGGGCTTCCTGCGGAGTCCTCCGCCGACATGGCGCTGCTGTCGCTGGTCGGCTCCGCGGGCGGCCGGGCGGTGCCGCTGTTCTTGGACGCGGCCGGCCCGGTGGCCTTTCGCGTCGGCGCCCGCCCGGTGCCGCTGCCGGCCCCCGAGGCCTGTGGCGCGGCGCTGCAGGACGGCGCGGTCGCGGTGCTGCTCGACCCGCCGGGGGCCGCCCTCGTCGTGACGGGCGCCGAGCTGGTCGAGCTCGCTGCGGGCCGGGTGGCGATCGCCGGGACCGGCTTGTCCAGCCGCGTGGCGACCGGGCCGCTCAGCGCCCCGGAGCAGGTCGACGACCGCCTGCTGGCGGCGCTGGGTCAGGCCCTGCGGGGTGAGGGCGTACGCGCCGCCCGCGTGCTTCACGGTCCCGACGGCCCGGTGCTCGGCGTCGTGGCCGACCTCGACCCGGCCGGGCTGACCGCGCTGGCGGCCAGGGTGCTTGCGCAGGTGCGCGGGGTGCTGCCCCCCGGCGGGCTGGACATCGCCGTGGTGGCCGCGGACGGCCCCGGCCGCGTCGTACCGCTGGGTCGGGGGTGGCTCAGACGCCGCCGGTGAGCCGCTCGCCCGGACCTTCGCCGGGGGCGTCCGGTTCGCGCGAGGCCTCGCGGAAGGCGCGCTGCAGAGACTGCAGGCCGTCGCGCAGGGGAGCAGCGTGCACCCCGAGATCGGGACGGGCGGCGGTGACCAGCCCGGCCAGGGCCGTGATGAGCTTGCGGGCCTCGTCGAGGTCGAGGGCAGCGGGCCCCTCCTCGGCCAGTCCGCACTTGACGGCCGCGGCGCTCATCAGGTGGACCGCCACCGACGCGATGACCTCGGCGGCTGGGACGTCGACGAGGTCGCGTGCTTCGGGCTGCATGGCTGCTACCCTGGCAGAGCGACCCGGCCCTTGCTTCGGCAGGGGTCGCGCAAGCGGAGGTTCCCACCTCCCACCCGAGACGCTGCACAGGCATCCGGGTCCGGTCGGCGCCACCCGCCTCGCGCGTCGTGGTCGTCGTGGTCCGCTGCCCTTGAGGCGGCGGTCAGTGGTGGGCCCTGCGCGGAGCGCGGGGCCCTTCTTCGTGAGGGCGCCGGCTCGCAGCCCAGGATTCTCTACGAGGAGGCCACATCAGCGCTGAACCCCGCATCAACGACCGGATCCGCGTCCCCGAGGTGCGACTGGTCGGACCCAACGGTGAGCAGGTCGGCATCGGCGCCATCGGCGAGGCCATCAAGCTCGCCCAGGACAGCGACCTCGACCTCGTCGAGGTGGCGCCGATGGCGCGTCCGCCGGTCTGCAAGCTCATGGACTACGGGAAGTTCAAGTACGAGACGGCGCAGAAGGCGCGTGAGAGCCGCAAGAACCAGGTGCTCACCGTCATCAAGGAGATGAAGCTCCGCCCGAAGATCGACCCGCACGACTACGAGACCAAGAAGGGCCACGTCGTCCGCTTCCTCAAGGCCGGCGACAAGGTCAAGATCACGATCATGTTCCGCGGGCGTGAGCAGTCACGTCCCGAGCTCGGCTACCGCCTCCTGACCCGCCTCGGCGAAGACGTCGCGGAGCTGGGCTTCGTGGAGGCCGCCCCCAAGCAGGACGGGCGCAACATGATCATGGTGCTCGCGCCGCACAAGAACGCCGCCGACCTCAAGAAGGCCGCCAAGGACTCCCCGGAGACCCCAGCATCGGAGCCGGCGGCGCCCGGGGCGGACGAGACCAGCACCCCCGAGACCAGCACCACCAGCTAGCCCAGACCACCAGCCAGCCCAGCCCCCGAACCACGACCGAACAGGACCAGCAGGCCATGCCCAAGCAGAAGACGCACAGCGGCGCGAAGAAGCGCTTCAAGGTGACCGGCAGCGGCAAGATCATGCGCGAGCACGCCGGCAAGCGCCACCTGCTCGAGCGCAAGCCGAGCAAGCTGACCCGTCGCCTCACCGGCGAGGTCGAGGTGGCCGCCAACGACCGCCCGCGCATCAAGAAGCTGCTCGGCATCTAGTCCCCCCGCTCGTCATCCACCCCTGCCGACGCGGCACGGGGACTCGAACCAGCAAGGAGTACGTCAGTGGCACGCGTGAAGAGGGCCGTCAACGCCCACAAGAAGCGTCGCGAGATCCTCGAGAAGGCCAGCGGCTACCGCGGTCAGCGCAGTCGGCTGTACCGCAAGGCCAAGGAGCAGCTGCTCCACTCGGCAACCTACGAGTACCGCGACCGCAAGAAGCGCAAGGGCGACTTCCGGCAGCTGTGGATCACCCGCATCAACGCCGCGGCACGCCTGAACGACATGACCTACAGCCGCCTGATGCAGGGCCTGAAGGCGGCCGGTGTCGAGGTCGACCGCAAGGTCCTGGCCGACCTGGCCGTCAACGACGCCCCCGCCTTCGCCGCGCTCGTCGAGGTCGCTCGCGCGGCCCTGCCGACCGACGGCACCGGTGGTCCCGCGGCGCAGAAGGCCTCCGCAGCCTGAGCGTGCCTGACATCTCCTCGACCCGCTCACCCCGGGTCCAGGCCGTACGACGACTGACCCGGGGGCGGGGGCGGGGTGGCGCACGCCCGGGAGGCGGGGTGTGGCGGCCCGCCGGCCCGGGGGCGCCGGCGGCCACAGACGAGCGAGAACGAACCACACACAGCGGCG
>JBBPYI010000050.1:0-6738 GCA_038200075.1 Mycobacteriales bacterium | reverse complement strand
CCGGGTGGCGACGGCGCCGGTCCCGGGCGAGGTGCCGGGGAGCTGCTGCTGCGGCGCGGCGTCGGCCACGGCCGGCGCGGGGGCGCTGTCGATCGCCGGCAGCGGGGCGCTGTCGGCCAGCAGCGGCAGCGCGGCCGTACCCGTGTCGTCCGGCACGTCGCTCACGCTGCCGGGCAGCAGCAGGTCGGCGGCCGAGCCGAAGTCTTCGAAGGTCTCCGGGCTCGACTCGGTGCTCCCGCCAGCACCGCCGGTGTCGGCTCCCGGGTCCGTCGTCGTGTCGGGGTCGGTGCCGGTGTCGGGGGCGGCCTCGGCCTGCATCGGCGTGAAGGAGTCCGGCCCGGGGGCCTGCAGGTCCAACGCGAAGGGTGTGGTGCTGTCGGTCTGCGGCACCAGCGCCAGACTCCAGACGCCGTCACTGGTCTGGGTGGTGGCGTCCAGGTCGAAGCTCAGGGTGGCGCCGTCAGCCGACAGCGTCCCAAACATCTCACCGACGGTGCAGTCGAAAGCGGGCGCAGCGGCGATCGGCTGGTTGCCGCCCTCGGTCCAGTCATCGGTCTTGGTCGGGCAGGCCACGACCTGCGGTGTCCCGACGACGGTGTCGGGGCGGATCAGCAGGTCCAGCGTGGCGCTGCTGGCCCCGGACGATGACAGGAGCACCGCGGCGTACGCCGTGGGTCCTTTCGGTCCGTTGGCGATCCGCAGGTCACCCTCGGCGGTGGTGGGCGCCGGCGCGACGAGGGTGCCGGCCGACAGCGCGTTCCACCAGCCGGTGCGCTCGGGCGCAGCGGCGTACGCCGGGGCGGCAAGGCCGGTCGCGAGCAGCCCGGCGACGCCGCAGGCCAGCAGCCGCCTCATCGTGCGGCCACCTTCGCGCGAGCCCGCTTGCGCGGAGCCGGCTTGGCGGTGGAGCGCTCGATCGTCGAGACGTCGCCGCCGAGGTAGGCCGACACGACCCGCGGATCGGCCAGCACGTTGTCGGGGGTGTCCTGCAGGACGACCTGCCCGAGCTCGAGCGCGACGATCTGATCGGACAGCCCGGTGATCAGCGGCATGTCGTGCTCGATGATCAGCATCGCGCAGCCGGTCGCCCGGCGGATGTCGAGCAGCAACGGCCCGAGGGCCTCGGTCTCGCGCTGGGCGATGCCGCTGGAGGGCTCGTCCAGCAGCAGCACCCGCGGATCGTGGGCGATCGACATGGCCAGGTCGACGATGCGCCGCGAGCCGGTGGACAGCTCGCTGACGAACTTGTCGCGGAACGCCCCGAGACCCAGCAGGTCGACCAGGTCGGCGACGGTGAACGCGACGTCCTCCTCCGACTCGCGCATCGCCGGGGTCGCCAGCAGCGCCGAGACGTGATCGCGCACGTCGATGTGGCGCTCCAGACCCAGCGCGATGTTCTCCGCGACCGTGAGCGACGGGAACAGCCGGGCGTCCTGGAAGGACCGGCCCAGCCCGATCGCCGCCCGCCGGTCCGCACCCCAGGTGCTGACGTCGGTGCCGTGCAGCCGCACCGTCCCGGCATCGGCCGCCAGGTGCCCCGACACCAGGTCGAAGATCGTGGTCTTGCCCGCGCCGTTGGGCCCGATCAGCCCGAGCACCTCGTCGGCGTGCAGCGTGAAGGCGACGTCGGTGACGGCCTTGATCCCGCCGAACCACTTGGTGAGCCCGCTGACCTCCAGGACAGGAGTGCGTACGGCCGACGGCGCCTCGGTGCGCTCCCGCAGGCTCGCCGTGGCCGTCTGCCCGCTCATGCCCTTGGAGGCGCCGTGCAGGAACACCGAACGCAGCACGTCGTCGCGCTCGAGCAGCTCGGCGGTGGGGCCGGAGAAGCGCACCTCGCCCTTCTCCATGAAGTACGCCTTGGTCGCGATCGTCAGAGCGACGTTGATCGACTGCTCGACCAGGATGATCGTGCAGCCCCCGGCGTGGATCTTGCGGACGATGTCGAGCAGCTGCGCGACCACGCTCGGCGCCAGCCCCAGCGACAGCTCGTCGATGACCAGCAGCGTCGGCTTCGCGACGAAGGCCATCCCCAGCGCGAGCTGCTGCTGCTCGCCGCCGGAGAGGTTGCCCGCCATCTGGTCCCACCGCTCACGCAGGCGCGGGAACATCCCCAGCACCTCCTGGGTGCGCCGGTCGACGTCCGCGGGGTCCTCGTCGGCGAACAGCCACGCGCCGACGCTGAAGTGCTCGGCGACCGTCAGCGTCGGGAAGACCGCCTTGCCACCGGGCACCTGCACGATCCCTTGCGTGGCGGTCGCGACCGCGTCGGCGTGGGTGATGTCGACGCCGTCGAAGATGATCTGCCCACCGACCGGGTCCACCAGGCCGGAAACCGCCTTGAGCAGGGTGGACTTGCCCGCACCGTTGGTGCCGAGCAGGGCGACGATCTCGCCGCGCTCGACGTCGAGGTCCACCCCGAACAGCACCTGCACCTTGTCGTAGGCGACGTCGACCCCGCGGCACGACAGCAGCGCCGTGCCGGTGTCGATCCGCTCGGTCTCGGTCTTGTCCCGACGCAGCCAGCTCATCATCGGACCCCTCCTGTACCTGCAGGTGCTCGTGCTCGGCCACGGTGTCCAGCGACAGCGGCTCCTGGCAGACCGGGCACGCCAGCCGCGGTCCCGGGTCGAACAGCGCCCGCTCGTGCTCGCGCTCGGCCGAGGCGACCAGGTCGACCTCGGGCGGCGGGTCGTCGTCGCCGACCCGCCGGTCGGCGACCAGCGACGGCACGTGGATCTGGTGCTTGTCGGCGAGCCGGCGCAGATAGCGGTCGCGCTGCTCGAAGGCGTAACCGGCGAGCCCGCCGGGGTTCTGGTAGAGGTTGGCGATCAGCAGCGGACCGGTCAGCAGCAGCGGCACCGCCTCGACGAACGTCTGCCCGAGCGGCTGCCACAGCTCCGGGCCGAACAGCACGACGGCCTGGAACAGCACGACACCGACGACAGCCGCCCACACGCTGGTGAGCCCGGCGACGCAGGTCGCGAGGAAGATGAAGATGCTCGACAGCACGTCGTAGCTGCCCGGGATCACGTCGTGCTGGGAGTAGCTCAGCAGCGTGCCGGCGAGCCCGGCCATCGCGCCCGAGACCGAGAAGGCCGCGAGCCGTACCCGGACAGGATTCACGGCGTACGCCGCGGCAGCGCGCTGGTTGTCGCGCATCGCGATGACCACCCGACCGCTGCGGTTGCTCCGGAACGCCAGTGCGGTGGCCATGACCAGCGCCAGTGCCCCGAGGCAGACGAAGTAGAAGGTGCGGTCGTTCTCCAGGTCGAAGCGGCCGTACAGCTTGGGGCGCACGATGTCGGCGGTGAAGCCCTCCGGCAGCAAGGTGCGTCCGATGAAGAAGCCCTTGTTCAGGACGTAGTTCTCCATCGCGTAGCCGAAGGCCAGCGTCGTGACGGCCAGATAGAGGCCCTGGATGCGGATGGCGGGCAGCCCGATGAGCACGGCCGCCAGCGCACCGGCCCCGATGCCCAGGGCGCAGGCGATGAAGAAGTCGATGTTGTGGTCGGCGACGATGCCGCCGGAGACGGCAGCGCCGATGCCGACCAGCCCGAACTGGCCGAGGCTGATCTGACCGGCCCAGCCGGTGAGCACGACCAGGCTGACCGCGACGATGCCGTAGATCGGCAGCAGCGTGAGCGCGGAGAGCCGGACCTCACCGGCCAGGAACGGCGCGCCGAGGGCCGCCACCACCGCCAGTGCGTAGAGCACCAGACGGGCGGTGCGCACCTCGGGCAGGTCGCGTAGCTCGACCGGGACGGGCCGGAAGACCTTCACCGACTGCCAGGTCGAGACGCCGGTGTCGCGGGCCCGCGACAGGGTGCCGCGCTGGGCCAGCAGGGACACCAGGATGACGACGAGCATCAGCGCGGACGCCACGTCGTTGCTGCCGGTCTTGGCCACCGAGGCGAAGATCAGGATGCCGATGCCGGTGCCGGCGAACAGCGCGGTGCCGAGCCGGTCCAGGCCGGCGACCACGGCGGCGGCCAGGCCGTACAGCAGGGCGTCGAAGCCCAGCGTCGCATCGCTCGGCACGCCGATCAGCGGCGCCTGCGCGAAGATCGCCAGGCTGGACAGCAGACCCGCGAGCGCCCAGGCGACGGTGCCGACGCGCTTGACCGGGATGCCGAGAAGTGCGGCGCGTTCGGCGTTCTCGGCGCTGGCCCGCACGGCCATGCCCATGCGGGTCTTGGTGAGGAACAACGACAGCCCGATGGTCAGACCGCCGACGATGAGGAAGGCGAAGACCTGGTTGCCCGACAGCACCGGCTCGCCGCGGCTGCTCTCGAACGCGAGGCCCGCCCAGGGCGTCGCAACCACCGGCGGCTGGTCGGCGCGGTTGCCGAAGATGACCGGCAGGAAGAAGCCCATGACGCCGAAGGTCTGGGCCAGACCGATCGTCACGACGGTGACGATCAGCCGCGGAGAGGAGGCAAAACGACGCATGACGACCAGGTCGGTGAGGGCGCCGATACCCAGCCCGCCGACGATGGCGATCGGGAAGGTGAGCAGATAGCTCACGCCGTAGGTGGTGGTGAGCAGCAGCGCCACGATCGCCGGGACGGCGCCGAGCGCGGCCGCGGCGAAGTTGATGATGCGGCTGGTCCGGTAGACCAGCACCAGCGCCACCGCGATGATCCCGTAGAGCGAGCCCAGGGCGATGCCGTTGAGGATGTTGGCTGCCGACAGGCCGACGACGAGGTTCATGAACGCCAGGTAGGCCACGGCGATGACGGCGTAGCGGGCCAGGGTCGGCCCGCGGCCGGGCCGGCCGGCGCCCTTGCGGGCTGCCTGCAGGACCAGCGGCAGCCGACGGGGCTCGGGGGCGCCGAGCGGATCGGACGCCTCCCGCAGGAGCGTGGTCGTCACGCGGTCAGCCGCGCTTGTCGACGGTCGGGACTGCCGGGTTGCCCGTGGGGATCTGGCCGAGCCCGAAGCGGCGGCCGCCGTACGCCTGGCTGAAAGCGCCCTTGGCGTTGTTGTAGACGCTGGTCTTGTTCTTCGACCAGTAGGTCACCAGGACGTCCTGGGTCCAGGACAGCTCGCCGGTGGTGAACGCCCGCCGACTGAAGCCGCTGTCGCCGCCGCCCCGGCTGCCCAGGGTCGGGGCGGTCTGCGCCATCCGAGCCGGTGTGAGGTTCGGTCCGGCGGCCTGCAGCAGGCTGGCGAACATGTTGTAGTTCTGCCAGAAGATCTCCATGATCAACGGCTGCAGCGGCACGGCGGCGGTGCTGCCTGCCTTGAAGACCTTGATGCCGCCGAGATCAGCGGGCTTGACGGACTTCTCGCTCTGACCCAGGCCCAGGGCGCCGTCGAAGGCGCAGCCGCGGTTCTTCTGCGGGCAGGCCAGGTCACCCATGTAGGTCTGACCGGTCGAGTCGACGTCCATCGCCTGGTTGGTGGCGAACATCGTCTCCGGCCAGTAGTTGTTGTTGGTCGCCGCGTTGTAGGAGAACTGAGGTGCGACCGGGTCGCAGAAGCACACGACGCTGGTAGCCGGGTTCTGCGGACTGTTCATCACGGCGGTGCCGGCCTGGCTCTGCTGGGCGGCGGTCGCGACGTTCTGCTCATAGAAGTACTCGTGACCCTTGACGCTTTCGCCGCACTTGGCCAGCGCCGGGTACAGCACCTTCTTGATCACCTGCTCGTTGTCGGGGTCGTTGGTCGAGACCACCCCGAGCTGGCGCGTCCTGGTACGGAAGTCCTGGGCGCTGTTCTGCGCTCCGGCGTAGGCCGCCGGCTTCTTGGCGAGCGATCCGCACCACCACTGCGCGAACAGCTTGCTCATCTTGCTGCTGCTCATGCCGTAGTCGTAGTTGTAGGGCTTGAGGGCGTTGCGGAACTCCTCCGAGAAGCCTGCGCCGCCGAAGGTGACGATCTTGTTGCGGGCGAGCTCGGCGTAGCAGGCCGAGCAGACGGTGGTCTGGAAGAACACCGCGTAGGGCTTGAACTCCTTGGCGATGCGGTTCATCTCGGCGTTGAGGCACTTCTGGTCCGGCGGGACGGTGCGGCAGGTCCCCTGGAAGGTCTTGATGTCGATCTGGCGCCCGTAGAGGTTGTACTTGCTGTTCATGAACTTCTGGAAGGACGCATTGGCGATCCGGGCGTTGTTGGCGTCGTAGAACAGGCCCTGGGCGCGCAGGATCGCGTTGACCTCCGCGCCGTAGTCCGGGATGTAGTGCACGACCGTGATCTTGTCCTTGCTCACGCCGAGCGACGTCGCACCCGGGTTGGCGGCCGCCACCCCGGGCTTGCCCGGCACGCACGGCGGAGCGAAGAACTCGATCTTCGGGTCGAACTGCCGGCCGCCGACGCAGTGGGCGGTGTCGCCCGCAGCGTGGGCGGTCGTGCCGGGCGCCTGGGTGGTCGTGCCAGGCGCCTTGGCCGTCGTGCCAGGCGAGGTCGGCGAGCCCGGCGAGGTCGCCGTGGTGCCTGTCGGACCGGTGGCCGTCGGGCCCGCCCCCGTGCCGCCCCCGCCGTCCCCGCCGACGACTCCTGCGGCCTGCGCCTCGGCGCTGTCGCTCGCCACGACGCTGCCGTCAGGAAGCACGACGGCCTCTCCTGAGGCGACCGCAGCCTCGGCCTCCGGCGTCAGCGGCGTGCTCGGCGACAGCCCCGTCAGGGCCGACGTCGCCAGGACGTCGCTCGTGGCCGGCGGGGCTGTGGACGGTGCGACCAGCACCACGACCAGCTGAGCGGCGGCGATCGCCGCGAGCGGGCCGTACTTGCGGG
>JBBPYI010000049.1:0-6196 GCA_038200075.1 Mycobacteriales bacterium | reverse complement strand
CGGTCGGCCTACACCGCCGACGACGAGTACGAGCACCGCCCGGTGGTCGGCGCCCGCATCGGCGCGCTGAGCCGCACCACCGTCGCCCCCACTCTGGCTGGCCCGGCCGCCGCCACTTCCGGCAGCGTCGTGACCCTGGCTGGCACGGCTCGCCCGGGCGCCTCGGTGCAGGTGTGGTTCCGCCGCGACGGGTCGCCGTCGATCGCCGTCGGCGGCCGCAAGCAGCGCGACCTGCCGGTCTTCCGGCTCGGTCGCACCCTGACTGCCGACGCCGTCGGGCGGGTCCGCACCAGCTTCCTGCTCGCCGGGCCCTACCGCTGGTTCGCGGTCTCGGACGGCACCGGCAGCGGCGTACGCACCACCGCCGTCAGGTGAATTCTCACGCCGAGACGGGCGGAATGCGCCACAGAACGCCCGGGATGGGCGAGAGTGGACGAGCTCGTCGCGGTGGGGAAGCCACGCCGAGCTGACCGCCGCCCCCATTTCCCACCCGCTGGAGACCTCGCTCATGCGCCGTCGCGCCTTCCTGGGCCTCGTGCTCGCCGCCCCCACTGTCGCCTGGGTCGGGCTCCCGACCCTCACCAGCGCCATGGGCCGACCCCGTCCTGTGCCGCCGAGCGTGCGTCGACTCCCGCTGTCCGGGGTGGACAGGACGGCGGTGTCCTCGCTCCGGGTGAAGGGGTCGCTGCCGGGCTCGCCGTCGCTGCTGATGGCTCAGCGCGGGACCGAGGACTTCAGCCTGCTCGGCGTGACCTGGCTGCCCGACCCGTTGGTGCAGGTGGTCGCGCAGGTGCGCACGCGCACCGGCGGCCGCTGGACCGACTGGACCCCGCTGGACCCCCAGGGCGAGCACCGCCCGGACGGCGGCGTCGACGTCGCGGGTGCGCTGCGCGACGGCACGGCCCCGCGCTGGGTCGGACCGAGCGACGGCGTCCAGGTGCGCCTGGACGTGCTGGCCGGTCGCCCGCGCGACGTCTCCGTCGAGTTGGTCGACCCGGGCACGTCACCGGCCGATGACCGCCGCGCGGGCCCCCGCGCCGTCGCCTTCGCCGACGCGGTCCGGCCCGACATCATCACGCGCGAGCAGTGGGGCGCCGACGAGTCGATCCGGCGCGGCACCCCGTCCTACAACACGACCGTGAAGGTCGGTTTCGTGCACCACACGGCCAGCTCCAACGACTACACGCCGGAGCAGGCCGCGGCGATGGTCCGCGGGATCTACGCCTACCACGTCAAGAGCAACGGCTGGTCCGACATCGGCTACAACTACCTGGTCGACCGTTACGGCCGCGCCTACGAGGGCCGTGCAGGCGGGCTGGACCGCTACGTGGTCGGGGCCCACACCGGCGGGTTCAACGCCAGCTCCTTCGCGGTCTCCCTGCTGGGGGACTTCACGACGCTGCCGCCGTCGGAGGACACCCTGGCCATGACCGCCAAGCTGCTGGCGTGGAAGCTCGGCTCGGCCTTCCGGGACCCTCGGGCCACTGCCGTGCTGACCAGCGCCGGCGGCGGCACCTCGAAGTACCCGGCCGGCACCAAGGCCACCTTCGACGTCGTCAGCGGTCACCGCGACGCCGGGAACACCTCCTGCCCGGGCAACACCACCTACGCCCGCCTACCCGACATCCGCGACCGGGTCGTCGCGGAGCTGGGCGCGGCGTTCGCCGACCCGTCGGTCAACCAGACCGATTTCCCACTCGCGTCGACCGGGCCGGTCACCGTGACCGCCCGCACCCTCGGTCCGGTCACCTGGACTGCGACCGCCCTGGACGCCAGGGGCACCGAGCTGCGCGTCGTCACCAGCACCGAGCCGGCGGTCGACTTCTCCTGGGACCTCACGACCACCGACGGGCGCCCGGTCCCGCCCGGGAACTACGTCGTACGCCTGACAGGGGTCAACGGCGACAGCCGCGCGCTGGCCTACAGCGCTCGGGTGGTCGTCGACTCCCCGCTGTGCCGGGGCACCCCGCTGCAGCGGGCTCTGTGCCGGGCCCAGCTGCGCGCGGCCCGCCGGCCGCGCTAGCGGGGCTTGTGCAGGTCGAACGTCACGAACTGGTAGGCCGGGCAGAAGCCGTGTAGCGCTGCCTGTGCGGCGTCCGCGACGACCGTCATCGCCGCCGGGTCGGCGCCGGCGACCAGGTCGTCGACGTCGCAGTCCGGCCCCTCGTGCACCCACGAGTGGCCATGGATCGCGGCGTCGCGCAGCTCCGAGGTCACCAGCGTGTCGCAGGCGAAGCCGTGCGAGCGGATGACGCCGGCGAGATCCCAGCCGAAGCGGAAGTACACCAGCGTCCAGTCGCCGTGGTACTCCGGCTCGGTCGGGACCATCGTCTTGGCCTGCGGCAGCGGGATCTGCAGGAAGACGTGACCGCCCGGCTTGAGGACCCGGAAGAGCTCCGACAGCGCCTTGTCGGTGTCGGGCACGTGCTCGAGCACATGAGGGGTCAGCACGACGTCGACGGAGGCGTCCGGCAGGTCGATGTCCTGCAGGTCCAGCCGGATCACCGCGCGGTGGGCCGACTCGTCGTAGTCACTGGCCGTGTAGTCGACCCGCTCGCCCATCCGGTCGCGGTAGGTCTGGTCCATGCGCGGTGAGGTCTCCAGGACCGCGGCCTGCGGGTCGTAGCCGGTGCGCCGGGTCCAGCACCAGTACAGGAAGCGGTCGCGCGCGATCGAGCCGCACACCAGGCACAACGCCGACTCGCTGTGCTCGACGCCCTCGAAGCCTCGTCCGCGCCAGCCGCAGATGTTGCACTGGCTGGTGACCCCTGTCAGCTGGCTCTGCTCGGCCGCTTCCGGCCAGGTGTGGGTGCGCCGATCGCCCCGGCCTCGGGACCAGGTGCGCTCGACCAGCTTGGCGTGGCCGGTGTGCACCTGCGTGAGGATCGTGTCGGCCAAGCGCACGGGTGAGCACCTCGAGAGGTCGGGGTCAGGACAGGGCCAGCGTATAGGCGTCGCGGTGGCGATCGGCGCAACGCGCCCAGGTGAAGTCCGTGGCGTACGCCCGACCTGGAGACGGGTCGGGCGGGTCCGCGAGCACGCCTGCCAGCGCCGCGGCGAAGGCCTCCACATCGCCGACCGGGGCGTACGCCGCATGCGTCCCCCCGACCTCGCGCAGCACGGGCAGGTCGCTGCACACGACCGGTGTGCCGGCGGCGAGCGCCTCCAGCACCGGCAGTCCGAAGCCCTCGTCGCGGCTGGGCAGCACCAGCGCCGACGCGCCCGCCACGACCGGTCGCAGGTCGTCGTCGTCGAGAAAGCCAGGGGTCACGCAGCCGGTGACGTCGAGCTGCTCGCCCCAGCCGGGCGGGCCGACCAGTACCAACGGCGGTGCGTCGCGCAGCAGGGCGTGCGCGGCAAGCAACGTGGCGACGTCCTTGCGCGGCTCGAGAGTGCCGACGAACACGACGTACTCGGCAGGCAGGCCCAGGCGGGCCCGCGGCTCGGCGTCCGGCGGGGTGGCGGCCGACCAGCCGGCGTCGACCCCGTGCGGCACCGCCACCACCGGCACTGCCGGGGCGTACGCCTGACGCACCTGCTCCGCGACCGTCTCGCTGGGGGTGAGCACGACCGAGGCGCGCCCGATCGAGCGGGGCACCAGAGCCCGGTAGCGGGCGCTCGCGGCACTGACCGTCTCGGTCATCCGCAGAAACGCCAGGTCGTGCACCGTCACGACCCCGCGGGCCCGGCGCAGCGGTGGCAGGACGAAGTTGGTCGCGTGGAAGACGTCGAGGCGGCCTGTCAGCAGCTCGACCGGTGGCCACTCGCCGCGGGCCCACGCTGCCTGCAGCCCGCGGGCCGGGGCAGGCCGCTGCCGCACCTCGACCCCGGGCACGGGCGCCAGCCGACCGCGCAGGGTGAACGCCGTCTGCACCAGCTCGTCGGGGCCACCGGCCAGCGCTGCGAGCAGCGAGCCGGTGTAGCGGCCGATGCCGGTGCGCGCCCCCAGCAGCGGGGTCGCGTCCAGACCGACGCGCACCTCAGCCCAGCAGCGTGCGGGTGTCGGCGATGGCGTGCCAGCGGTCGGCGAAGGCCTGCTCGCTGTAGTCCTCGGCCCGCACGGTGGCGCTGGCCGACAGCCGGTCACGTAAGGCGGGGTCGCCGGCGATCCGGGCGGTCAGCTCGATGAGCTGCTCCGGACTGGTCCAGCGGAAGCCGTCGACGCCCTCGCGGACGATCTCCTTCTGCCCGGCCTTGTCGATGACGACCGGCACGCAGCCGCCGGCCATCGCCTCGACCGTGGTCATCCCGAAGTGCTCGCTGCTCCAGGGCGCTTTGGCCTCGTCCTCGCCGAAGCCGGTGGCCGACCAGAATACCGAGGACGTCGACAGCAGCTGCTCGACGCGGGCGCGCGGGGCGTTGTCGATGACCTCGACGGGCAGCCCTTCGCCGGCCGCCCGTACCTGTGCCAGATAGGGCCGCTGGGAGTCCTCGCAGCCGCCGACGACGTAGAACCTCCAGTCGGGTGGGATTGCTCCGGAGCGGTGCGCGCGGCCGAAGAACTCGACCATCTCCAGCTGTCGCTTCGCGTGGCCCAGGCCAGGTGAGAAGAAGCGGCCGACCGTGACGATGGCGTTCTCGCGGCCGGGCGCCGGCGTGAGCCGTTGCGTCTGGATCGGGGGGAACAGCACGTCGGCGTCGGTCTGCCAGTAGGAGCTGATCCACCCGCGGGTGTACTCGCTGTTGGCCATGACCGTGTCGTAGGAGCTCAGGAACGACAGGTCGGTCGGGTCGCGCAGCAGCCACGGGAATCGGTAGGCCACGATCTCGCGCGGTCCGTATCGACCGCCCTCCAGCCGCAGTCGCGACAGCGCGACACCCAGGGTCCGGTCGTCGCCGGCTGCCCCAGGAGTGGGTGAAGGCGTGAAGCTCGGCGAGCTGAAGTGCAGCTCGGTCCCCCGGGCGCCGTCGGGGAAGGTCAGCCGGTGCACCTGGAAGTCGGCCGTGGCGGTGAAGGAGCCGAGCACGGTGCCGGCCTCGTCGCTGATCGTGAGCGGCACCGACGCGCTGAGCCCGGGTCCGCCGAGCTCGAACCGCAGGGTGCGGTCCTTGCCGGGCGGCAGCACCAGCACCGCGTCGCCACTGCTCCAGATCCACTGCCGACGCCGGCCGCCCTCCGGGGGGAACCACCCGGTGCCGAAGGTCAGCCCGCCGGCGTGGGCCCGGACGTACTTGCCGAAGCGCCGCGTCAACGCCCGTCGCCACGGCGCGAGGTCGGCGTCGAAAGGCGTCGGGAAGTAGCAGAGATAGGCGTTGCGGGTCGCCCGCGGCGCCAGCCGGCTCATGTAAGAGCCGTTGATGAACAGGTCGTACTCCTCCGACAACGCCGCGACCTCCAGGTCGCCCTTGTCGGGCACGATCCGCAGGTTGACCTTCGACAGGTCCAGGCCGAGGTGGTCGGCCAGCGCGTCTTTGTCGACCTCGGTGTGGCCGAGCAGGTCGACCTCGACACCGTCCTGCGACAGCACCGACGCGATCATGCCGCTGTGCCGCTCACCCCCGCCCTGACTGTGCCAGAACCTGTCGTAGACAGCCGCTCTCACCGTGACTCCACCAGCCATCTCTCGAGTTCTGGGCGCGGGACGGCGGCGCTGCTCGCGACCGCCCGCCGCTTGGCCAGCATGGTCGGCAGCAGTCGCAGGAACGACGCCAGCACCTTCAGGCGCATCAGCGTCGGGCGTACGGCCGGCCGCGAGCGCGCCCGGGCCGCCTGCCGGGCGGTGCGCAGCGCCATCGAGCCGGTCGTCAGCGGATACCGGCCGACCTCACGCACGGCCATCCGGGTGCTGGCGTTCTTCACCAGCATCAGCAGCCGGTTGCGGTCGGTGTGGAAGACGAAGGTCGGCGACCACTCGACGCTGGTCGCCGAGTGCACGTGCCGGACGACCGCCTTCGGCTCGTAGCGGATGTCCCAGCCGGCCGCGCGCAGACGCCACGACAGGTCGGTGTCCTCGTAGTAGAGGAAGAAGTCGTCGTCGAACCAGTCCAGCTCCCGACCGGCCGACGTGCGGAACGCGACCGCGCAGCCGCACAGGGCGAAGACGTCGGCGGCCGCGTCGTACTGCCCGGCATCGACGTCCTGGTAGCCGCGGTCGGCGCCGTAGCCGGCCGTGAAGACGATCGACCCGACGTTGTTGACCACGTCGACGGGGCTGGCGGTGGCAACGGTGAACGACTGCTCGGTGAGCTCGCCGGT